>CAYMTD010000078.1:0-8512 GCA_964393245.1 uncultured Syntrophaceae bacterium | reverse complement strand
TCAGGAACCACCCATGATCTCAGGCGTGGCCATCATGACCGACACCGACAACACCGGCGAATCCGCCACCGCTTATTACGGCGATATCCTATTTAGAAAAACCGGATCCCAATGATTTTTCCAAAAGGTGATCTGTAGCAAATAGAACATAAGTCCAGTTCAACGACCTTCTACGCGAGAGTTCTTGAAATGAAAAACATTCATCTGCTCACTCCCAAAGAAATGCGAGCCCTCATTCGAAAAGGGAACTGGGATAAACCAACGGCAGGCCTTGCGATGGGGTATGCCCAGGCCAACCTCGTCATCCTTCCGCAGAAGTATGCTTTCGACTTTCTTCTTTTTTGTCAGCGAAATCCAAAACCCTGTCCGCTCCTTGAGGTCCTGGAACCGGGGAAATTTCGCCCCGAGTTTCTGTCAAAGGATGCAGATATCCGGACGGATATACCCCGTTACAACATCTACCGGAAGGGAAAATTAGAAAGGACGGTCAGGGATATTAGAAATCTTTGGAAGAATGATTTTGTCACTTTTCTTTTGGGCTGTAGTTTCTCTTTTGAAGAAACCTTGCTCCGGTCAAAGATTCCAATTCGTCATATTGAAGAGAAAAAGAATGTTCCCATGTTTATTACCAATATTCCTTGCAGAACCGCAGGGGTCTTCCATGGCCCCATGGTCGTTACCATGAGGCCCATACCACCGGACAAAGTTACCCGCGCTGTTCAGATCACGGCTCGTTATGCCTCGGTTCACGGTGCGCCCGTCCATATTGGCGATCCTTCAAAGATAGGAATCAAGAATCTCCAGAGACCCGATTTTGGAGATGCCGTGACAATTAGAAAGGGAGAGATTCCAGTTTTCTGGCCCTGCGGTGTCACGCCCCAGGCTGTGATGATGAAGGCAAAGCCCGATTTCTGCATCACCCACACCCCCGGTCATATGTTCATCTCTGATGTGTTGAATGAAGAATTGGCTTCGTATTAATCGAATCCGCTGCCATCAAAACGACCCGCATTCGAAATCTTCGGAAACCCAGCCATCCTTGAAGAGCAGAGCTCCCCGCTCATTTTTTCACACCCTTAGGACGACTGAGGGGATTATTTATTTATCGGGAATTATCAGATATAATTTTAGCTGGGCCCCGGTCGAAAGGAAGACCAATGGAGAAGACGGAACTCTACGAAAAACATCAAAAATATTTTGCCCCTTGCGTGACGCAGTATTACAAAGAACCTCTCATCCTGGACCGTGGAAAGGGAAAGTATGTCTACGATATAGATGGCAGAGAGTATCTCGACTTCTTTGGAGGGATCGTCACCATCAGCGTGGGGCACTGCGATGACGAGATCACCTCGAAGACCTACGAACAGATGAAAAAGCTCCAGCATGCCTCCACCCTCTATCTCAATGGAACGGTCATTTCCCTCGCTGAGAAATTGGCTGAGATCACGCCGGGTCGTTTACAGAAATCTTTCTTCACCAACAGCGGCACGGAGGCAATCGAAACAGCTGTTCTACTTGCCGAGCTTTATACGAAATGCCACGAGATCATTGCCCTTCGACATTGTTACACTGGACTCTCTCTTCTGGCTATGAACATCACCGCTCATTCAAACTGGCGCCTTGCCCCGAGCCTCATTCCTGGTATCAAGCATGCCCACAATGCCTACTGCTTTCGATGCGCCTTTGGATTGCAGTACCCGGACTGCGATCTCAGATGTGCCAAGGATGTTAAAGAATTGATTGAGACCACAACCTCTCGCCAGGTCGCTGCCTTCATTGCTGAGCCCATCCAGGGGGTCGGGGGATTCATTACTCCTCCCAGGGAATACTTTAAAGAAGTCATCTCCATCATCAGGAGGTACGGAGGCCTATTTGTCTGCGACGAAGTTCAGACGGGCTGGGGGAGAACCGGAGAAAAAATGTTCGGAATCGAACACTGGGAGGTTCAACCTGATATCATGGTGATGGCTAAAGGAGCGGCCAATGGAGCGCCGGTTGGAATTACTATTGCCACACCCGAGGTGGCGGATGCCCTGAAGGGGCCGCATCTTTCGACATTCGGCGGAAATCCGGTCACGGCCACCGCCGTCCTGGCGACGATTGAGGTCATTGAAAAAAAGAACCTCGCTCTGAATGCTAAGCGCATGGGTGATTATTTAAGAGACCGGTTGAACGGGTTGAAGGAAAAATATCGGGCCATCGGCGAAGTCCGAGGAATGGGGCTGATTCAGGCAATGGAGATGGTGAAAGAGAATAAGGAACCAGCGCCTGATCTTGTCGCCGAAGTCTTTGAGCGAACGAAAGATCGGGGTCTTCTGATTGGAAGAGGTGGCCTCTATGGCAATGTTATTCGAGTCACCCCTCCGCTAACGGTTGAGAGGGCAGAAATCGACCATGCCGTCAATATTTTGGACCGAACCTTTGAAATGGTTTCAGCATCTCATCTGGTTTGACAATTGAGAGGGATTTGGATACATTCGTTGAAAACCTAATGCCCATCTCCCCCTTTACGAAAGGGGGGTTGGGGGGGGATTTAAGAAGGAGGATCGGGAGATGAAAAGGTGTTTGCTGATAGGTTTAGCTGCTCTGGCGTTTCTTCTTTTAACCGCTACAGCGCAGGCCCAGAAGCCTGTCCATGGAGGATCTCTGGTCGTTGCGCAGGGGGTGGAGCCTCCGGGATTGGATCCTACCACGGCTACCTCTGCCGCTATCCCGAGGGTCGTCTATAGTAACGTGCTCGAAGGTCTGGTTAAGATCGACCGGAATGGAAAGATCGTTACCGCTTTGGCCAAAGACTATAAGATCTCAAAGGATGGAAAGGAGTTTACCTTCATTCTTAACAAAGGTGTGAAATTTCATGATGGGAAACCCTTCGATGCAGAAGATGTGAAATTCACATTTGATCGGCTGATGGATACCCAAAAAACAGGGACCGCTCATCCCGAGTACTACAAAGACATAGACTCGGTTCAGGTGGTGGATAGCCATTCGGTAAAGATTAGACTTAAGAATGCGAACTCGATGTTTCTTTTCAACCTGGCTCGACCCGATTCCATCATGGTAAATAGTCAAGCAGTGGACAAACTGAAAACTGCCCCGATTGGAACAGGTCCCTTCAAATTTGTAGAATGGATTCGAGGCGATCGCATCACCCTGGTCCCATTTGAACAATATTATAAGAAAGGTATCCCTTATCTCGAAAAAGTAACGTTCAAATTTATCGGAGACCCAAGTGCCCAGATTGCAAGCCTCAGGGCGGGTGACATTGACGTGATTGCCTACGATGTGAGTCCGGAGAATGCACTTCTTCTCGAGAAGGATCCGAAGTTCAAGGTCCTCAATGGCTTTACAACAACCGAGGTCATTCTCTCGACCAACAATTCGAGGAAGCCCTTTGATGATGTCCGCGTTCGACGAGCCATGGCCCATGCCATCGATCGAAATGCCCTGATCAAGGGAGCCATGTCGGGTTATGGGACGCCGATTGGGAGCCATATGGATCCGGGTAACCCTTACTATATCGATTTGACCTCTGCCTATCCTTACAACCCTGAGAAGGGAAAACAGCTTCTCGCAGAGGCTGGTTATGCCAATGGATTTGAGGCGGTAATCAAACTTCCGGAACGGTTCGCTTATGCCAAACGTTCCGGAGAGATCATTGCGGACATGCTCGCTCAGGTGGGGATCAAATTGAAGATTGAATTGACCGAGTGGGGACAGTGGATCGATCGGGTGTTCAAGAATGCCGACTTCGATCTCACGGTCATCGGCCATGCAGAGCCCTTCGATATCAATATCTATGCCAATCCAAAGTATTACTTTCGATATGACAATCCAAAATTTCAAGAGACGCTGAAAAAGGCCGAGATGGAGCCCGCTCCTGAGAAACGGAAGGATCTTTATATCGCTCTCCAAAAGATGATTACAGAGGATGCGGTCAATGGCTTCTTGTTTGTACTGCCGAGCCTGCCCACCATGAAGAAAGAGGTGATGAACTGGTGGAAGAATTATCCCATGACCGCCGTCGACGTGACAGAAGTCTGGATAGCCAAATAGCATAGCGCAACGTGAAGCACCAAATGACAAGCACCAAATCCCAAACAAATTTCAATGACCAAAATTTGAAATTTCAAACAAATATCTTTTGGTCATTTGGATTTGGTGCTTGGAGCTTATTTGGGATTTGGAATTTGTGATTTGGGAATTCAATTACGGAGTCCCGTTAGTTCTCAAGCAAAGTTAGTGATAGGAGTCTTAATGGAGGTCTGGGGATACTGTTCATAACCTCAGGCCTTTTCTTTGTGAAAGATGGGTTCCTATTTTCTTAAAAAGATCTTCATTCTCCTGGTGACGCTCCTCGTCGTCTCTGCAGTGATCTTTGGAGTGCTCAGGGTGATCCCCAGCGACCCTGCCCAGATCGTTTTAGGCATCCATGCGACGCCGGAGACCCTTCAGGTCTTAAGGCACAAGATGGGCTTGGACCGGCCCATCCCTATTCAATATCTCGCTTATATCACAAATGCGCTGACGGGAGATCTGGGCCGGTCGATTACTTATGATATCTCCATCAGTACCCTGATCTTTTCCAGGCTTCAGGTGACCGTGCCGCTGGCCATCCTCTCGATGGTCTTTGCGATCCTGGTGTCCATTCCAATGGGAGTATACTCCTCATTGCATCGGAATCGGATGGGGGACTATGGCATCATGGTCTTTTCTCAGATTGGGTTGGCCGTCCCTGCCTTCTGGGCAGGAATCCTTTTGATTCTCCTCTTTGCAGTGACCCTTCACTGGTTTCCTGCGGGGGGTTTTCAAGGCTGGCTCCCGGACCCCGTGCAGGCGATGAAATCCCTCTTGCTTCCGGCCCTCTCTCTGGGGTTCGTAAGAGCTGCCGTTCTTACGCGGATGACCCGGTCTTCCATGCTGGAGGTTTTGGGAGAGAATTACATTCGTACAGCAAGAAGCAAAGGACTATCCAATAGAAGGGTCATCTATAAACACGCCTTTCGCAATGCAATCATTCCGGTCCTCACCATCATTGGTCTTCAGGCCAGTGATCTTCTGGCAGGGGCCATTATTATTGAGAATGTGTTTCATCTGCCCGGGATCGGAAGGCTCGTCTTCGAAGCGATTGGTCAGAGGGACCTTCCCGTCATTCACGGTGTTGTGCTTTTTATCGCCGCTCTCATTGTGGTCATGAATTTCTTGGTGGATGTAGCTTATCGATACCTTGACCCTCGGATTCGGTATGAATAGGCACCCTTTCGACCCCACCCTCTCCCCTATGAATCTGTGTGGCAAGAGGGAGAATGGCTAAAGCCCCGTCATGCTGAACCTTGCGCTGAACTCGATTCAGTATTGTTTCAGCATCCCTGCCTACCGGCAGGCAGGTAATAGAACCAAATACTTAGGAGACCCTGAACCAAGTTCAGGGTGACAAAAGAGGGGGAGACACAATCCTCACGGGAACGGGGGAGAGTGAGGGGATTGTAAGGAAGCAAATGATTTCTCGCCGCCTATTTCGCAACATCAACTTCACGATTGGCTTCATCATCACTGTCGCCATTGTGCTCACAGCTCTGGTGAGCCTCATCTATACTCCCTATGATCCCAACAGGATGAATCTTTCAGCCCGGTTTCAACCTCCGAGCGGCCCCCATTGGTTTGGAACCGACCAATACGGAAGGGATATCTTCAGCCGCGTGATGAAAGGATCGATCAATTCCATCATCGTCGGGCTGGTGGCTGTGTCGATCGGGATGGGCTTCGGAATCTTCTTGGGATCTCTGGCTGCTTTTTACAGAAGGTGGATCGATGAAGGGATCATGAGAGCCTCGGATGTGCTCTACGGTTTTCCAGCAGTCCTCAGTGCAATTCTCATCACATCAGTGCTGGGTCCCGGGATTATCAACAGCATGATCGCTATCGGCATTTTTAATATCCCCATTTTTGCACGATTGACCCGTGCCACATCCCTCTCGATCTGGGAGCGAGATTATGTGACCTCAGCGAAGGCCATCGGAAGGAGCAACGCCGGGATCATCTGGAGACACATCCTTCCGAACATCCTCTCTCCCCTTGTGGTTCAAGGAACGGTTCAGTTTGCCATTGCTATTTTGGCTGAAGCGGGTTTAAGCTACTTGGGATTAGGGACTCAACCACCTCATGCAAGCTGGGGGAGAATGCTGAACGAAGCCCAGACCTTCATGGGAACTTCTCCATGGTTGGCCATCTTTCCTGGCTGCGCTATTGCTTTTGCGGTCTTAGGATTCAATCTCCTTGGAGATGGGTTGAGAGACATTCTCGACCCAAAGCTCGCAAGAGTTCAGTTCGGAGTTCGGAGTCATTAGTTCGGAGCCCGGCAAGAAGATTTTACATGTAGGGCAAGGCTTTAGCCTTGTCTGAAGCAACTTTCACCCAATCACCCTATCTCCGCGCCATCGAGTCACAATTGGGGACAGAACCGTGAAGCTCGATCACTTACTGAAAGAGATAAAAAGAGAAGAATTGATCCAACTCACCCAGGATCTCATTCGAATTCCGAGTGTCCGACGTCAAGGAGCGAATGAGAAAGAGATCGCCCTTTTCCTCGCCCACCTTCTCGAAGAGATGGGGCTCGATGTGGTTGTCGAGGAGGTGGAGCCAGGGGCTCCTAACGTCATTGGGGTGCTTCAGGGTCAAAACGAGGGGCCATGCCTGATGTTTGAATGTCATACAGATGTCGTCACGGAGGGGGATGCCTCTGAATGGAAATATGGCCCTTTTGAAGGGCGATTATCAGGAGGGCGAATTTATGGACGAGGAGCCTGCGATACAAAGGGAAATTTGGCCGCTGCGGTACAGGCTGTCAAGGCGATCAGTCAATCGGGCATTCCTTTTCATGGAAGGATCCTCTTAGGAATACTGGTCGATGAGGAAGGGATGATGAGCGGGGTTAAACATTTCATCCGTCAGGGATGGGCCCACAATGTCAATGCAGCCATTATCTGTGAGCCTGTCGATAATCATCTCTGTATCTCACAGAAGGGGGCCCTCAGGGCCGAATTGATCACCAGTGGAAAGATGAGTCATGGTGCGATGCCTTTAGCTGGCCTCAATCCCGTTCCTCCGATGGTATCGATCTTGGAAAAATTGAGACAGTTAGAAGAGGAGGAGATCGAACGATTGGGAAAGAACCCTTATTTAGGATATCCGAGCATCACACCAACTGTTCTTCAGGCCCCGGTAAAAGGAGAACCACAGCTCAATGTCGTCCCGTATCAATGTCGGGCATTATTGGACATCCGAACCATCCCTGGACAGTCGCATGAAGCCCTGAAGAAGCTCTTGGAGGATATCGTACGGGAAGAAGAAATCGCGGTCAACCAAAGCCTCGATTCGGGACCTCTTAAGGAGATTCGGGAGAGCCTGGAAAAGGGTCTTTCGAAGGGAATCTTGTTCGAGGCGAGGCTCAATATTTTTGAGGACCGCCCCTGGACGAAAACCTCCAGGGAGGAGCCGATTGTTCAGGCAGTTTCGCGGGCCTATCGAGCTGTTACGGGAGAGGAACCGATTTACGATGGGGTTCCAGGAGCTACGAATGGGACCTTTCTTTCTGCCTGGGCAGGCATTCCAATCGTCACCCTCGGAGCAGGAAAACGGATGATTCCTCATCAGAAGGACGAATGGGTTTCGGTGGACGACCTGTGCCTCACCGCTAAAATCTACGCCGCCAGTGCCTTGGAGTTCCTGAAGGGATAGAGAGCGACGAGCACGAAGGACAACTGGAGCCTCCTTCTACTGAATTGGCTATCGGTCTGAGAAACCGTGCTGTTTGCGATGCCAATCGAGGTAGTTGTGCTCTGGCCAGTATTTCGGATCGTTGGGGAGAAAAATTCTTCGTCCCTCGAAATCCGCGAGACGTTGTCCCGGTATCCCCTCTTCAATGAACTTTTCTCTCTTAACCAGCACACGGTAGTCGTCGCCCAAAGACCATAGGCCACGATCAAACTGCCAGTGAGCGTTCTTTGAGAGCGCTATTCCGTTACGGGGATCATTATTGCGAGAGTCGCGGAACTCATGAATATGGGCTGCATCTACGATGCTTTCCATATCAAGGGTAGTCATCCTATACCCCGTAAGAGCGCAGGTGTATTTGTAGGCAAGAACAACTACCTCGATCCGAAAACGAGCATCGCGGCCTGCTTGAATGCTCACTCTGTACATATCTTCGTCTTCCTGGACCCCGGGCGTTGTTGGCTTGATATCAAGCATGCTATATAGTGCCACTCTTTCTGCGGGATGAAAATAAGGTTCCGTCTCAATCAATACTCTTCGTGCTCGATCACGAAACCTTTCATCAGCAAGACAGTCGAATAAGCTTTGATCAAGCCTGACCATTGTACTCAGTTTCTTATCCGGTGAAAGGTTACCGTCTGCCGTCAAGGGTTGCCACATTCCAGAAGATCCAAGATGGTGAAATGGTAATCGCACTTCAGGAGGCTGTTTACGGCGCTGAGCAACAACAGACCAAAAG
>CAYMTD010000077.1:3439-8616 GCA_964393245.1 uncultured Syntrophaceae bacterium | reverse complement strand
ATGGCAACCTCCCTCTTCCCCCTGGCGAGCTCTCCAATCGGCTTTGTGCCGATGGGGCGAAGCAGCGCCCCTTCCATTTCTTTCTGAGTAAGCCTCCTCTTCGTCCCCCCCTTCATCGGGCAGTAGAAGATGGACCAGGAAGGAGGGAACCGAAGTTCCAGCTCGTTATTCTCGTACCAGCGAAGCTGGGGGACTCTTACCTTCATCGATTATGACCCCTCACGATTTAAACCCGGTTTTGGCCCTCCCGCATGTAAGGGTGCCCCAAAGCGGGATAAATAGTTCTCCGTTCGCCGATCCGCATAATGCAGTTCTTCAGAGGTGGACCTCGCTCAGGTGTCAGGCAAAGGTATAATTTTGGGGGGAACAGCGATCGCTACACCAGGAGATATTTCTTTCTCACTTCCTCATTGCTTCTCAATTCTTCGATGCTTCCTCGGTAACGGATGTGCCCGTCGTCGATGATGTATCCATGGTCGCTGATCCTCAGTGTCGATCTCACGTTCTGTTCCGCAATCAAGACGGTCAGGCCAGCCTCTCTCAGCTTCTTGGTTTGCTCTTCAAGGGCGTAGACGAGCAGAGGGGCTAGCCCTTCAAAGGGCTCGTCCAAGAGGATAAATTCCGGATTCCCCATCAATGCACGGCCAATCGCCACCATCTTCTGCTCTCCTCCACTCAGGCACCCTCCTTTGCGGGATTCTATCGCCTTAAGGGCGGGAAACAGTTCGTAGACTCGCTCCCTATTCCATCCTCCAGCCTCCTTGGTGGTTCTGGCTGCGATCTCCAAATTTTCCTTCACGGTCAGGTCCGCAAAAATCCTTCGGTCATCTGGGACATACCCTATCCCCTTTCGGGCGAGCAGATAGGGGTCCTTTCCGGTAATTTCTTCCCCCTTAAACCTGATCGTTCCCTGCCTTGGCGGTGTGAGTCCGATGATGCTCTTCATGGTTGTCGTCTTTCCTGCCCCATTTCTCCCAAGCAGGCAGACGATCTCTTTCGGATTCACCTTTAGAGAAACCCCAAAAAGGATATGGCTCAGACCGTAGAAGGTGTGGACGTCTTCCATTTCGAGCATTACTCAACTCCCAAGTAGGCTTCTTGCACAAATGAGTTCTTCCTCACTTCCTCTGGCTTTCCCTGGATCAGAGTCCGTCCCTGATGCATCACCATGATGCTGTCGGCAGTGGAGAAAACGATGTCCATGTCATGCTCACAGAATAGAATCGTCAAGCTCCGCGACTGTGCGAGCCTCTTGATCAGATCCATCGTTGCAGACGTCTCCTCCGGAGACATTCCTGCCGTGGGTTCATCTAGGATCAGCAGTTCAGGCTCGTTTCCTAAGGCGATGGCGATCTCAAGGATTTTCTGGTCCCCATGGGATAGCGCTCCGGCTATACTGGAAGACTTGTTCAGTAGACCCACGCTCTCCAAAATACGGTTTGTCTCCTCCACGACCATCCTGTGGGCTGGAGAGAAGAGTTTCCGGCTTTTCCTCTGCTGTGAAAGAACGGCAACCTGAACATTTTTGAAAACGGTCAACCGGGGAAAGATGTTCACAATCTGATACGACCGAGCAATCCCCTTTCTACAGATTTCATAAGGAGGGAGATCGCCGATATCTTCGCCTTTGAAGAGGATCTTTCCTCTGTCGCGTTTCAAGGCGCCTGTGATGAGATTGAACAGGGTGGTCTTTCCAGCTCCGTTAGGCCCGATGACAGCCACGATCTCGCCCTTCTCCACGACAAGATTGGCTCCGTTGACAGCCATGAAATCGCCAAAGGACTTATTGACTGCCTCAACCTGTAGCATCTATTCACTATCCTTTCTCGAGCGCTTGTTCCTTCGTCTTCGGCTTGAATAACTGTTGAAAAAAACCCACCACCCCCTCCGGCAAAAAGAAGATGAGAAGGATTAGCACAACCCCCAAAATCAAGGTCCAATATTCGGTGAAAATGCCCACGAAAGTCCTGAGGGCCACCATAATGGCCGCTCCTACGATCGGACCGGCAAAGGTGAACCATCCCCCAAAAAGGCACATGATGAAGATCTCAAGCGATAAAACCCAAAAGAGCAATTCACTAAAAACAGAGCGCTCCAGTACCACAAAGAGAACACCAGCAATTCCGGCGAAGAAGGTCGCAATGACAATCGCAATGAGTTGATGACGCCTGACATTGACGCCAATCGCTTCACAACGCTGTGGATTGTCTCGAATGGCCTGAAGGGTACTTCCAAAGGGAGATCTTAGTATCATGTACATGAGAATGAGACAGATGACAACGATAATCAGGATGAAGTAATAAGAATTTTTTAGAGGCGATAGGGTCGCAGGCATCGGGATCCCTGGGATCCCGTCGTCGCCTCCCGTAAAACTATACCACCGAAAAACGATAACCCATATTAAGGAACCCAAAGAAATCTGCAACATGCCGAAGTAGAGTCGGCTTAGCCTGACACAAAACCAGCCAATGATGAGGCCAGTGAGAGCCGCTCCAATCGGCGCCGAAACGAACCCCATCCACATGGGCAGCGAAGTCTTTTTCAACATCAATGCAGTGATATAGGCTGCCACTCCGTAAAAGACACCATGATGGAACTGGAAAAGGCCGCCGTGGCCCACAACCAGGTTAAGGCTCATCGCCAGCAAGGAAGTCACAAAGATCAATGCAATGAGATAGGTATAAAATCTGGGAATGAATAGGGGTAAAAGGAGCAGGAGAATAATAAGACCTGCTGAAAAACCAAGCCATCTTGAACGAATCACTTCTTTGATCAATGACCTTTCCCTTTACCACACCGATTTGAGCAATCCCCGGGGCCGTAGCAGTAAGACAATGACAACCGCCAGATAAGGGAAAACGATAGCAAATTGAGGCCAGATTAATACGCCCAAGGACTGGCTAACACCAAAGATCAGAGACCCTGCCAGAGCACCCCACATATTGCCCAAACCCCCGATCGTCACGATCAGAAACGCTTCGATGATAAGGGAGTGATCCATTCCGATGATAATACTCGCCGTTGGGGCAACCAAGGCACCACCGATCCCCGCAAGATAACACCCGATCACGAAAGCTCCAGCGAACACCCAGCTCACATTAATCCCAAGCACACCAACCATCTCGCGGTCTACCGCCGCAGCACGGGATATTTTTCCGATCTTCGTTTTATTTGTGAAAAACCAAAGCGCCACCGCTACCAGGGGACCAATAATTAGAAGAAACACGTTATACCGAGGCAGTGAGGCTCCAAATATGTAGAGAGAGCCCTTGAGCAAGGCAGGAGGTGATACCGATCTGTATTCGGCACCCCAAGCGATCTTAACTAGATCTCCCAAGATGAGCGACAAGGCAAAGGTGAAGAGCAGGAGCATTAGGTGTTCCCTCTCATAGAGGTGACAAAACAGTGCCCGCTCAGCGATCAGGCTTACCAGGGCTACCAGAAGCGGGGCTGTGACCAGAGCAATCCAAAAACCGGCAGACCCAGGAATCAGTTTCGTAATGCTGAATGTCGCAAACGCTCCGATCATGTACAAGGAGCCATGGGCTATATTGGGAACACGGAGCACACCGAGAACAAAGCTGAGTCCAGCGCAGACAACGAATAAAATCATCGCCCGGCTCAGGCCGACTAAGAACTGACTCATGAAAGCTGAGAAATCCATCCTATTTGATTCCCCGTCTCACAAGCGGAGGCTGAGAACTCAGCCTCCGCCACGATCAAAACATCCTATTTCCTATTTTCCCCGTGCCTTCATGATTTCCTCGCAACTGGGCATGACATCTTTCCCTGTGAGGGTCACGATATCAGCCGATATCAGATGATTATATTGAGGCACTCTCTTGGTAACGCCTAAGTACATGGGAAGGACAGCCTGGTGATCACAAGCTCGCATCTCTATTTTGCCCGCCGGGCTGTCAATCACAAGCCCTTCAAGAGCATCGATGAATTTTTCCCTATCGACAGCGCCTGCCTTCTTGTACGCCTCAGCAATAAAGTGTGCAGTGATGTACCCGTGAAATGCCGGAAACCCAGGAGGAGTTCCATAAGCGTCCTGGAAGGCCTTGACAAATGCCCTGTTTGCTGACGTATTGGGATAGTAGAAATGGTAATCCATCGTCCCCATGACTCCTTCGGGCGCATCGAGGCCAAGGGGTTTAAGGACCGCATGGTCTGTAGCCGTATGCATGAACACTGGAATCTTCTCATGAATCCCTGTCGTCTTGCATGCCTTCAGGGAATTGGTCATCGTCGCCCCTCCACCACAAACGATAAAGGCATCCGGTTTCGCCGCCATTACAGAGGTAAAATAGGGGACGAGATCTGGTTCCCCAGTTTTCCACCACGTCTCACCCATCTTCTCTACGCTCGGTTTTTGAGCCTTTAGATTCCGCCAGATAGCATCTGCAATGGCATGACCATATTCGTAATCATCTCCGGCGATCCAGTACTTGACCCACGGTTTTTTGGATAAGGCCGTTCCTCCGGCTTTTCCGGCCATCGCTGTGTTTTCGCCAGTGGAAAAAACATACCGATGACCTTTTGACCCCGTGATATGTTCGCTCTTAGAAATCCAGACGATGAAGGGGACTTTTTCTCCTTTTACGTAATCGGAAATGGCCAAAGTGACCGCACTGTTGATGGTGCCCACAATGATATCTACTTCTTCCCGCATGATCAATTCCTTAGCAACGCTTAGGCCCAGGTCAACTTTCCATTTATCATCACGGGTCGTAAATTCAATCTTTCTCCCCAAAACCCCTTTTTTATTAATCTCATCCAGAGCCAGCTTAAATCCGTTTAGGGCATCGTTGGCAAAAACCGCCGGCGGACCCGCATAGGTGTCAATCACTCCGACCTTGATGGGCCTCTGGGCACTTGAGTCAAAAGGAAGCAGAATAAGCAGAGTAGCTAAAGATGCTGCAATTAAAGTTAGACTGCACATGCTAACGATTCGCTTCATTTTAATTCACCTCCTGTACTTAGTTTGGTTTCTCTAATGATTCTAACCTCCCTCCTTAAATCCCTCCTTTCTGTGGTCTAAGTTCATTTTGCCGTAAAATGCTTTATATGCCTAAACTAATCGGATGTCAACTCCCTTTTTTCTTCCCCATTTCTGCTATCAGATCAATGAATCCCACCGGATGGTAGCCCGTCATTCCCCCATCAGCAACGAT
>CAYMTD010000077.1:1494-3339 GCA_964393245.1 uncultured Syntrophaceae bacterium | reverse complement strand
CCTCGAGGATGAAAGGGTTGACCCCCGCATTGTTGACCAGGATATCGATCCTTCCAAAGGCATGCACAGCCTCACCCACCATCCGTGTCACATCTTGGGACAGTGAGACATCTGCAGCAATGCCTAAGGAACGAACACCGAGAGTTTCTATTTCTTTTACAACTGTTTTCGTTTTCTCCACATTTCTCCCGTTGATGATCACATCCGCACCCTCTTTGGCAAACCCCAGAGCAAGTTCTTTACCGATCCCCCTGGTCGATCCAGTGATCAGGGCAACCTTTCCATTTAGTCTCATTGTCGAACCCTCCCGCGTTTACCTAGGTAGGGAACGCATATATGCGTTCTCTACTTCTTTCCTATTATCTCCCCGTAATAATCCACGCAATTCTTGTGTGGAGAATTACCCTTTCTGTTTTCTATATCTAATTCCCATTTCAGGGGATTATTTGTAATGTATTGTCTTAGGTTGTCTAGGGACCTATCATTTCGTATGACATGATCGTAGAACGATTTTTGCCACCCAAAATGAAGACCGCCCTCCAACGAATTAATCTTTCGCGTCACAGATGCCTTATATTGCTGGATGATCTTGGATAACAACATCTTTGTTCTATTTTGTAGGGAATGCATAAATGCATTCCTTTGATGGGAACGCATATATGCGTTCCCTACGCTTTCTTCAATAATAAGGATTCCATGTACATGATTTGGCATTACTGAAAACTCATCTATGCCAACATACTTAAAATGTGCCCCAATCCCTGCCCAGAAATTACTCGCAATTTTTCCAAACTCATTCAAAAGCATTTCACCACCATCTACTCTCCCAAACCACTCTTCTCTCTTCTCGGTGCAAATGGTTACAAAATAATACCCATTCTGTGAGTAATCATAGCCCTTCAATCTCGTCAATTTTCTCTCTTTCATCGCTTCATAAATTCCTTCAGTCTATTCTCAAACAACTGATTCAAATGTCGGCTGTTTTCCGGTGAGCAGCCAAAAACCTTTTCCCAAACCTCTTTGCTCTCCATACACAGATAAGTAAAAAGGCTCGGGTCCACCTCTCGAAGCCATCTGACCATCTTTTGGTACATCTTCACCCGGATCTCTTTAAGGTAACGGAATTTTCCATCCCTTCCTGGAAATAATTCGCCTAAAAAGATCTTCGTATTTGGGAAACGTTCTTTGGCGATGGCTTTGAGCTGAGGCGGATAGCGAAAACCCCCCAGGCTAATCCAGATCACTCCTTTTGGATCGATGCTTCTGAAAAGCGAGTCGATCGTTTCCTGATATCCTCTTTCCCATCCCTCATAAAAGATGATCGGATCAAAATGGAAACCAAGGGGGTAACCTCTTTCCTGACATCTTTGAGCGGCATCAATCCTTTTATCTAACGATGCTGTTCCCATCTCCTCTCCTTGGATGATTGGGGTTGGATTGAGAGACCATGAGATGATGGTTCTTCTTCGGTGGTCGAGATGAAGAAGATGATCTACCTCGGCTGACTTTGTCTTCAATTCTAAGCATGCATGATCTCTCTGAGCGAAGAAAGAGATGAGAGCTGGGGAGATGGGGAAGATCGGATCCAGCGCCAAGCTGTCGGAAAGCTCCCCGGTCCCTAACCGGGGAAAGGATTGGGGACGGCTCGAGAGAAAGGATTCGATCTCTTGAAAGAGGTCTTCCCAGTTGGAATAAAGGGTGATTAAGGGATTATTGAGATAGCCCTGAAGCACACAATAAGAACAATCCATCGGACAGTTGGTGATGGCGTTGATCACATGGTATCCACAGCAGATGTGGTTGGAGGTGCCGGGACAGGGTTTCAAACGCCTCCCCAAAAATGGA
>CAYMTD010000077.1:0-1394 GCA_964393245.1 uncultured Syntrophaceae bacterium | reverse complement strand
TCTTCCTCTGGAATCCCACAGCCATCATCGCTTACTTCGAGGCGAACCATCTGAAGCTTTGGATCGTAACTGGTCACGATCTTGATTTCTCCTTCTCCGTCAATGGCGGCAAGACTATTCTTAATCAGATTGATCATGACCCTTTTCATCTGATCCCGATCGATGTTCAGAATCGGCAGGTGCTCAGGGACGAATACAAAACGGACGTTCCTGTGAGCCTCCTGGAAGAGGACCAGCGCTTCCCGGACGATCTCGTTCAGATGATTGGGCGAGGGTTGGGAGGCTGGCATCCGGGCAAAGCTCGAAAATTCATTGACCATCCCCTTTAATTCCTCCACCTGTTTCACGATGGTCTTCGTACATTCGTCAAAGATAGCCCCGTCCTCCGGAAGCTTATCCAGATATCGCTTCCTCAGCCTCTGGGCGGAGAGCTGAATGGGCGTGAGCGGATTCTTAATCTCATGGGCAATTCGGCGGGCCACCTCTCTCCAGGCCGCCATCCTTTGGGCCTTAATCATCTGAGTCAAATCATCGAAGACGGCCACCACTCCAAGGGACCTTCCCTCCTCATCCTTGAGGTTCGTCAAATTGATCAAGAGGGTGAGCGATTTCCCCCTCAGCCGAACGGTCAGCTGTTTCTCAATGGAATCCTTTTGGGAGGACCGGAGTTCATTCAACAACTCTTCCATTTGGGCCACATATTCCTTGCTCAACACTTCGTAGAATTTCTTGTCCAGGACATCTTCCCCTTTGATCTCCAGCATCTGCTCAGCAGAAGTATTGATGGTTGTGATGACGCCTTGATCATCGATCGAAATCACCCCAGCCGCCACATTTTTCAGGACGATCTCCATGTATTTCCTTCGCTGTTCCAATTCATATCGGCTCACCTGGAGATCTCCTGTCATCTGATTGAAGGATTGGACAAGCATCCCGATCTCGTCTGCAGACTTCATCTGAATCCGGAAGTTAAGGTCTCCGGTCGCAATCCGATGGGTCGCCTCTGCCATCTCTTTAATGGGAACTGTGATGTCCTTGGCCAAATAGAACCCAAACCAGGTGGCCGAGAAGATGATGAGAAGGGTGACCATCAGGAGCGCCATCATGTAGCTCGTCTTAATCGGCTTCTTCAGTATCTTCAATTGCTTGTAATCCACAAAGGCCTGAGAGATCTCTCGCATCTTGGTGGTCAGGCTCTTGGGGATGAAATGGGAGGCGGCCACCACGCCAACGACTTCCTTCTTCTCTGAAGAATTGAAGACCGGGGAGATTCCCGTAATGACCTCTCCTTCTCCAACAGGCAGGATCCTGGAGGCCTCTTTTCCTGAGAACCCTGCTTCCAACAGATCTTTCGGTGGAGAAAAGAAAATGCCTTTCAGTGACGGATCTTCCAC
>CAYMTD010000076.1:0-8637 GCA_964393245.1 uncultured Syntrophaceae bacterium | reverse complement strand
TTGTCAAACCTTTGTCAGTGACTTTGGAGAAGGTTGTAAACGATTTTGCCATTTCCTCTTTTGTCACAGGAGAGGAGAAGGGAAGGAAGATTTTCTCTTATCGAACTGAGGTTTTGAAATATGAGAAGACGAAAAGAGATGACCGCTTCCTGGTACTGGGTCAAGTGAGGGTGACCTCCGACATCATTCCGGAGACCAGGGAGTTTCTCTTTGGTTTGATTCCTTCTGAAAAGGATATTTTTCGGACATGGGTCTCAGAATATAATAGCGGAATCCTTTTTGACACCCTCAGAGAAAAAGGGGCCGAGACGCTTGCAAAGGACGGGCAAGAACTGGAAAAGGTTGTTACGTCCCATCTCGGAAGCCGAATCTTGACCTTTCGAGACGTTCCCAAGGAGGAAAGGCAGATCCTCTTTCAAAGATTGATTGAAAAAGATTTAAATGAACATCTCAGGATTTATGGGGAGCTTTATGACAGAAGCAAGCGAATCGTGGAGGCCTTGACCAGAGAAGGATTTGAGATCCCTTATGAGATTCGAGTGGCTGCGGAGGTGACGTTGAGCCATCAATTGCTGAAGTCGGTGAAGAATTTGGCGAGCGACCTGAGAGGAACTCTCTCCAAAGGTGACATCGACCAGATCATCGACGAAGCCAACCGCCTTGGCTACCACCTGAGAAAGGAAGAAACCCTTCGGGCTCTGAACGAGATGCTGAAGGAGAGAATAGGGAGTCTCCGTGGATTGAAAGAAGGCCCTGGAAGGGGTGGCCAGGAGGAACAGATTGAGGAATTGATCCTTTTTCTCGAGTGGGTTGAGAGATGGGGTCTTGACGTCCCAAAGGAAGAAGCCCAAGACGCAATGCATGAAATGCTGAAGGAATATGTGCTGGGTCTTGAAGAGAGCTGGTGGCGCGAAGGTAAAGGGAAGGCCTTCTCGCCCAAACTCCTCACCTTGGCAGAGAGGCTCAACTTTAATGTCGAGAGGTTTTCGAATATTGTTCAAAGTACTTCCTTCGCTATTATTTGAGAAAAAGAGTCGACTTAGTATAATAAGAGGAGACCTGACAGGCTTATTCGAGCCCCTTCGAGTCCGAGACCAGGAAATCTTGGCCAGCAGGGCAAACACCGCCAGTTTGACGATCCCTCCGGGTTAGAAGTTTAATGTCTTGGGATAGGATGGAAAGGCCCATCGGTTCCGTTTTTATCGGATCCGACGGGCCTTTTTGGCCTTTAGGGTCTATATTTGGAAAAGACGAAATCGCGCTCTTTCTGGCTCAGGTGACAATCGTAGCAGCTCTTGCCGCCGTCTTTGACAAAGGAGTTCTTCGTATCTTTTTCGAAGGCGTCGAAGCCCCATCCTCCAGTGTCTTTAAATTTTTTGGAATCTTTTTGCATCACGCCGATGAATTTTCGGGCTCCCTCCACATAGGCTCCCTGGTCCACACGGGCCTCTAAGAGATCGAAGACGATAACAGTCCCGTCAGGGAAAGCTCCCCCTTTTTTGTAAGCCGAGAGCCCCTTTGCATTCACATAGATATGATGGAGACCTCCAAACGGATTAAAAAGAGGGTGTTTCTGATCAAAGATCAGCATCGATTTGACATGGGGCCAGTCCCGATACCTTGTAGGGTAAGAGACTCCCTTTTTTTCTTGTGCAGATGCAATCGTGACGGTGACGAATAGGGAAAGGATAACAAAAACGATAATAAATCTCTTCCGGCAAAGCTCTTTCAACCTCATGGCAATCCTCCTTTGTTTTTTGAATTTCTATTACCATGGGATGGTCTCAAAATCAAGTCAGATCGATCCTGAATTGTGAGGCAGGAAGGCTGAATTCTGTTGAAAATCAGAAACTCATACGATAGAGTGATAATAGAGAAAGAAAATCTAGGAAAGGGGTTGTTGGAAATGGAAATCAAAATGATCGGGGTGGTAGGTGCAGGGCAGATGGGTAGCGGGATTGCGGAGGTGGCTTTGACCTCTGGATTCCACGTTCTGATGAGGGACGTGACCATGGAGGCCGTTCAAAAGGGAAGATTAAGAATCATCGCAGATTTCGATAAGCGGATCCAGAAAGGGAAGATGACAGCCGATGAAAAGGAGGCCATCATCCAAAGGCTTTCCACAACCATCAAGATGGAGGACTTCAAGAACTGCGATTATGTCATTGAAGCCGTTGTCGAGAACGTTCCTTTGAAATGGGAGGTGTTCAAAAAGCTCGATGAGGTAACTCCGAAGGAGACGATCCTTGCCAGTAACACCTCCTCCATCTCCATCGCCCGGATCGCCTCGGCCACCCAGAGACCCGATCGTGTGATCGGGATGCATTTTTTTAATCCTGTGCCTGTGATGAAATTGATTGAGATCATCCGGGGGCTGGCCACCTCGGATGAAACCTTTCAGATCACCCATGAACTTAGCCAGAAATTGGGTAAAACGCCCATAGAAGCGAAAGATTTCCCGGGTTTCATCTCGAGCCGGTTGATCTTCAGTTTCATGAATGAAGGCATCTATGCCCTCTATGAAGGTTTAGGAAAGGCAGAAGACATTGATGCGATCATGAAGATGGGAGCCAATCATCCCATGGGTCCATTAGAACTTGCGGATTTTGTAGGATTGGATACCGTCCTTTCGGTCATGAGGGTTCTTCAGGAGGGCTTTGGCGACAAATATCGGCCCTGTCCTTTGCTCATCAAATATGTGGAGGCCGGATATTTGGGCGTAAAGACGGGCAGAGGTTTTTACCGATATGGAGAGAAGAAATGATTGGATTTGAATTGACACCCGAACAAGAGGCCTTACAGAAAAAGGCCAGGCGGTTTTCTAAAGAGGTCATCCTGCCGGTGGCAGGTCAGCACGATCGGGATGGGACCTTTCCAGTGGATGTGATGAAGAAGGCCCACCAGCAGGGGTTTTTAACGCCCTTGGTCCCGAAGAAGTATGGCGGTGGAGGATTTGGCATTCTCGATACCTGCATCCTTTCTGAAGAGCTGGCGGCCGGCTGCATGGGGATCTATGTCTCGATTTTCGTCAGTACCCTTGCGCTTTATCCCATCATTAGGTTTGGAACGGAGGAGCAAAAGGAAAGGTTTCTCAGACCTTTCTGTTCAAAATATACGCTTGCCTCCTACTGTCTAAGTGAATTCACTGCTGGATCCGATCCCGCTTCCATGAAGACGACCGCTGCTTTACAGGGAGACCATTATCTCCTCAACGGAACGAAGATGTGGATCACCAATGGAGGGTATGCTGATTTTTTTCTCGTTTTTGCCACCACCGATTCTGAAAAGAAGCATAAAGGGATCATCAGCCTCATCGTCCCTTCAGACCTGGAGGGGGTGAGCCACGGAGAGCCCATTGACAAGATGGGGCAGCGGGCATCGAACACAACCGCAGTGACGTTTAAGAATGTCAAAGTCCCCAAGGAGAACCTGCTGGGAGGGGAGGGTGAGGGGTTCAAAAAGGCGATGGTGGCCCTCGATATCACCCGGCCGATGATTGGGATTGGAGCTGTAGGGCTGGCTCGGACTGCCATGGAACTGGCGACCCAGTATGCCAAGAAACGAATCCAGTTTGGAGTTCCCATCGCCCAGCATCAATCGATCCAATTCATGCTGGCCGATATGGCCAAGGATATTGAGGCGGCAAGGTTGCTCATCTGGAAGGCGGCCTGGTTGGCGGATCAGGGAAAACGAAATTCGAAGGAAGCAGCCATGGCCAAGGCCTTTGCAGCCGATATGGCGATGCGAGTGACAACAGATGCCGTACAAGTTTACGGAGGCATGGGATATACCAAATGGCATCCCGTCGAGAAGTTAATGAGAGATGCAAAGGTGATCCAGATTTATGAAGGGACCGCTCAAATCATGAGGATGATCATCGCTCGTCAGATGCTTCAGGAGATGGATGACTGGAGTAGCCTCCCTTGATTCTGCACATTTTGGATGTTAAAATAGTTACGTTGCTCATTCCCCCATATGTGTACCATCGAGAAGCTAAAGACCCTTGGGCAGTCTTTTCGAGGCAAGTCGCTACTCCTCTCTGTCGCTGTCTTCGCTTTTCTTCTAACCCTTCCATTTTCCATTGGCGATAAGATCGCTGGGTCTTCCCAATTGAATCCCGTCAAGGATCCTTCTACAGTGTTGAGCCGATATGGGGAAATCATCTACCAGTATAATGAGAAGAGCCCCCGGCAGCTTTACGTAATCGGGATGAGCCACAGGGATTCATTAACCTGTCGAAACGGCAGCCAGACCTCCCGGGTTCAGGCTGAGATTTATAAAATTGGCGAATGGTTGATTCATAACAGAGAGTTGGAGCTTCTCCTTCCCGAGGGCTATTTCGCACGGGAAGGAAGGAGGATTGAGAATGAGAATTTGACCGTCGCGCCTGACAAGAAGAGGGATTGTCCAACCCCCGTTGAGATGGATACCCTGGAAGAAATCCTTTCTGACAATAGGAGGTTCGTCAACGCAGAAATGCTGCTGAGGGGCAATTACCCTTCTTTGAAGATTCGCCAGGTTGAGGATCGGACGCTCTATGAGATGGCCAGAAAGAGGATCGCTGAGCTGATCGATCAAAAGAATTCATGCGATTATCTTCTTCGGAGATCGGAACTGGACCATCTACAGGAGAGAAGAACCGCTGCCATGCTTCAGAGGATACCTGGAATCGTCAATGAGGAGTTTCAACAAGGACATATAAAAGGACGGGAAGCGATTTTGACCATCGGGATTTATCATGTCCACAATATCATCCGGTACCTCAATGATCATAAAATCGCCGTTTATTCACCTCTTGACAAATCGGGTAGGGGCGAAGATTACACCGCCGAGTTGAACCTGGAAAAGGAGAAATTTGGGGTCACCATTATTCTCCCCAAGACGCTGGTCGATAATCAGAGGACCTTGAAGCTCAACCACCTGGACAAGATCGTGGCTCAGTACCGAAATCGATCCTCCCTTCTCTCTTCAGCCGTCTTACCTTAGCATAGCCTCCAATGATTTCTGAATGAAGCCCCAGGGGCTGAAACCGTGCTTGCGCGCCGAAGTACGTTACGGGAAGAGGATGTGGTTTCTACGTAGGAAGGTAAAAAAAAAGCGAAAGGAGTTATTTCCCTTTCGCTTTTTACCATCCCAGAACGAGCACTGGGCCCTTAAGGCCAGGTCTGGTATAGGAACTCACCGAGAGAGCCCTCTTCTTCCGACGGAAAGTCCTCCATGATCTCCTTCTTCATGGTCTCTTCCTCCACCGTCGGACTTACCTCTTCGCCGTATCCCCCTTCTGTCCAGTAGGGTTGAAGGCCAAAGAATCTGTAGACATCCTCAGCCCATGCAGGACTAATGAATCTGGTCCGGTCGAATACGGGTGCCGATTCCAGCCTGTCTCTGCTGATATCAAGGACGAAATATCCTCCTTTGTGATCATAGGAGAGGGCGTCAAAAGGAATGGCGACGCGTTTTCCGCCCATTCCAAGGAATCCACCCTGAGAGAGGATCCCGAAGGCAATCCGGTCTTTATCGATGATAAAGTCATCCACCCTTCCAAGATATTCCCCCTGCAGATTCTGAACATAGGTCCCAATCAGTTTGCTTGCCTCATAGGGCTTGCTTGAGCCTTTTGTCATTGGCTCTGTTGCATACGAGTTGGCAACCATCCATCCGAAGCTGAAAAGGGAAATCAGCATAATTAGCGTTAATATCTTTCTCATTTTGATCCCTCCTTTACCCCGTTAGAAACAATTTTTCGCTGGAACTTCTAACAAGGTTTATTTTTGTTTGGATTCCCCCCTTTGAATTAAATATAACCATCATCCTCCCATTTTTCAATTAGGCTCGCAAGGGACCGATTAACTAACTTCCTGGCCTCAAAATGATCAGGCTACATTGATCTCTAACCTCTGTTCATCTTCATTCCATCTGGCCGGAGTGTTCAATTCGGCACAGAGGTTGTTCATTTTTCTGGGGATTTTCGGCCCGTCACCGTTGCCTTAGGCTTGAGGAAGGAGGTGTTTGATAAACCAGTTGCGGGCCAATTGCGCCACCTTGTCCAGGGTGCCGGGTTCTTCGAAGAGGTGGGAAGCTCTCGGAACGATGACAAGTTCTTTAGGGCAACTCAGTTTCTTATAGGCCGCTTCATTGAGAGGGATGACTGGGATGTCCTCCCCTCCAACGATGAGCAGCGTAGGGGAAAGAACCTGGGGCAGATATTTCATCGCGAGATCGGGTCGTCCTCCCCGTGAAACCGTGGCTGCTATAGCCCCGGGTTCTCTGGCTGCTGCCTGGAGTGCAGCCGCCGCACCAGTGCTCGCGCCAAAATATCCGATGGCTAACCCTTTGGTCTCTGGCTGCTCTCTCAGCCAGTGAGTGCACGCTAACAGACGGTCCACCAAGAGGTCAATATCAAAAACTTTCTTTTGATCGAAAGACTCCGATTCTTCCAGCAGGTCCACCAGTAAAGTAGCGAGGCCTGCATCCTGCAAAACCCGTGCGACGAAATTGTTGCGGGGGCTAAATCGCCCGCTCCCGCTGCCATGGGCGAACACCACCACTCCACTAAGCTCGGAAGGTAAGCCCAAAATACCCTTCAGTTGGACGAGGTCGGCTGGGATCACCACTTCTTTTTCATAGGGGGGGATCGAATGCGTGGCCCTCATGCCCTTGCTACCTCCGAAAGTCTAGACCGGGCCCAGTTTCGGTGGAGGATCGCCACAACCTCCTCATCGTTCACCTGCTCAAAGTCAGTGTACCAGTTTCCTACTGCCATAAAGGAAACGGGAGTGCTCAAGCAGACCAACTCGTCGGCAAAGGGTTTGAGCATTTCGTAGCTATCCCGTGCGGCCACGGGTGCCGCGCCGATTAACTTTGAAGGATGTTTACGCCGAAGACCCTCTAAGGAGGTCCGGAACGTATATCCGGTAGCGATCCCATCATCGATCACAATGACCGTTTTACCAAAGATCTCAGGTAAGGGTCGGTTGTTCCGATAGATTTTTAGCCGCCGATCGATTTCCTCCGCCTGATAAGCAATTTCCCTTTCCAAATATTCCGGCGTTGCCCCTACGATGCGTACCAGTTGCTCATTGAGAACGGTGACATGATCCCCGTCGACCACGGCCCCCACGCCAAGCTCGGGCTGGTAGGGGGCACGAATCTTTCTGGTGATGATAACATCGAGGGGAGCGGATAATGCTTGGGCCACTTCCTCAGCGACCACCACACCCCCCCTTGGGATGCCGAGAACCAGAACTGGGTGAGGATACGCGTGCTTCGAAAGGGCAATCGCCAGTTGGCGACCTGCATCCCTTCGGTCTTTAAAAACGATCGGTTTCATCTAAGAATCCGCCCTACCATCAAGGTATTTTGGAGCACTTACTCCTAAAATCATTATGAATGGGTTTTCAAGAGGAGTCAAATTACGGGTCAGTTCGGATCCCCGTCTCTATCTTACCTTCCAAAACTATCCATACATTACGGATTCCTGATTTTCTAAGATTTGGGCCACGAAAAATTTTATAATTAAAAGTAAGACAATGTTCGTTCTCCCAGACAATGAATATTGGAGGGGTTTTCCTCCCACATAAAAGAGGTAAACGATGGATCAGAACCTTAAAAAACGGTCCGACCTGATCACTCTCTTCCTCTGTGGTGACGTTATGACCGGAAGAGGTATCGACCAGATCCTGCCACACCCCAGTGATCCCGCGATCCATGAGGGCTATATGAAAGATGCCAGAAGGTACGTGGAGATTGCCGAGAAGATAAATGGTCCAATCCCACGCTCTGTTGTCCCGGATTACATCTGGGGAGATGCCCTTGGCGAGTTGGAGAGGATGGCACCCGATCTAAGAATCATCAACCTTGAAACAAGCGTCACTAAAAGCGGCGATTATTGGAAAGGGAAGGAAGTCCATTACAGAATGCATCCGGAAAACATTGGTTGCATGACGGTAGCCAAGGTCGATGTCTGCTCTCTTGCGAATAACCACATCCTCGACTGGGGCTACCCGGGACTTGAGGAAACCCTTGAGACGTTAAGAAAAGCAAGCATAAGGGAGGTCGGGGCCGGAATGAACCTCAAGGAGGCCGAGTGCCCGGCCATCATCGACATCAGGGGCAAAGGGAGGGTGATTGTGCTCGCCTACGGGTCGCCGACGAGTGGTATCCCCTTCAACTGGGCGGCTTCCCCAAAAAGACCTGGAGTCAATCTGCTCAGAAATTTTTCGGGTAACGCTGTTCAGTCCATCCGAAAAAGAGTGCAAGAGATGAAACAAGAGCGTGATACGGTCGTTGTCTCCATCCACTGGGGAGGCAACTGGGGATATGATGTTCCTCAGGAGGAAATCGATTTTGCCCACCAACTGATCGACGAAGCAGGAGTTGATATTATCCATGGTCACTCTTCACACCACGTCAAAGGGATTGAGGTCTACCAAGAGAGACTCATCCTTTACGGCTGCGGAGACTTTCTCAACGACTATGAGGGCATCGACGGCTACGAACATTACAGGAGCGATCTGGGACTCATGTACTTTGCGAGTGTTGACCCGTCGTCGGGAAAACTCCTCCAACTGGAGATGACCCCCACACAGATCAAATATTTCAAAGTGAATCGAGCGTCGAGGGGGGATGCCCCCTGGC
>CAYMTD010000075.1:0-8863 GCA_964393245.1 uncultured Syntrophaceae bacterium | reverse complement strand
TATCCAAAGGTCTTCGCCTATGTCATAAAACCAAAGTGGATGAATGTGAACCTTACCGTGCGCTACGATCGTCAAGACCTCACGGTTCCCCTCTTGTCGATCGAACTGCCGGAGCTATGGGTGAAGGCGAAGGGAAAGATCTACGGAATGGGATCGAAGCAGATGGGCCTGGACGCCGAGGCCCAGACGGGCTCCTTTGATCTCTCAGAGGGAAAGAAGTTTATTCCGTTTCGGATCATCACCCGGGACGTGTCTGAACCACTTTTTCGCTCAGAAGGAAACGGCCCTGTCCAAATCCTTTCCGTCAGGCTTTCGGGAAAGATGCCTGAGATCGAGCACTGCGATCAACCTCTCTATGCGCATATCCTGTCCGTAGAGATGAAGGTCGATGGGGTCCGGTTGAAGCTCCCCTGGGATCTTCCCCCTCTGGAGAATTTGAAAGGTCACCTCTCCTACCGAAACGGCGATCTTCAGATAATGGAGACCCAGGGAAGGATTTTTCACACCCGGATGGATCGAGCGAACGGGACATTCCATCAACTGCTCCAGATCCCCACTCTTGAGGCGCAGTTGGAAGGTCAAATCGACGTTAGGGATCTGCCGTCTTTCATCCGCATCAAGGGACTTGCTGGGGATATCTCAGACATCTTCTCTCCGATAAAAATCAATTCCGGTCGGGCGAATTATCGTCTCTTCATCAAAGGGGTGCTGAAACCCCCTCTCCATTTCCAACATCAGGGATCCTACACCCTTTGGAGAGTTCGGTTCACCCACCGAGAGATTCCTTTCACTCTTCTGATCGAGGAAGGAAAGATCGATCTCTCCAATGCAGGCATCCAATGGTCAGAAACGAAGGTCGGATTTGGAGATTGTTCGTTTCTCTTGAGTGGATCATGGAAGAGAGAGGGAGGGGCCAACCCCCTTGAGTTGACGATCGCAGGCATGGCGGACCTTAAAAACCTACTGAGCCTCGCCAGAGCTCCGGTTCTGTCAGTGAAGATCGGTTCAAAAACAGACTGGATCGAAGACCTCTCTGGAACAGCGGAATTCTTTTTCAGGGGGCAGGGCCAGCCGGGCCTCAAATTTTCTTCCTTTGAAGGGGGACTGACTCCTCGAGGGATTCGTCTCCGACCCAAAGGAATCTCCTCTCCCCTCGTCTTCAAAGGCGGCGCCCTCTCCTTTTCTCCCCTTGGGATCTTTTTTTCAAAATTTAAGGTCTCTTCGTACCTTTCCTCCTTGACCTTGGATGGAGGTATCAGGGGCGCGAACATCAACGTCTCCACTCGGGGCTCGATCGATTTGAAGGACATCTTCCTCGTTCTTCAATCTTCTTTCTCTCCGGAGCCCGTCCGGGCTCCGCTGAAGAAGGTTGAGGAAATCTCGGGAATCGCGGAGGGCCATGCAAGATGGGCAGGAAGCAGGGAGGAGGGAATTGCGCTCTTAAAGGAAGGGGAGATTCGTTTGAGAGAGTTCTCGCTCAAACATCAAGAAATGGCAGCTCCCCTCTCCAGTATGGATGGAGCCGTTCTTCTCTCTCCTGAACAGGTCCGAATCGTTGGATTACGGGGCATGATCGGAAATTCTCCAGTATCCTTTTCAGGGATCCTCTCCCGGTCGGAAGGAGTAAAGAAGACCTCTGGATCGAGAGGAAATCTCTTTGCGTTTCAACTTAGCTCACCTTCGCTTGATCTTGGCTCTTTCCTTTCTAAGAAAGAGGGAGAAGACCCCCTCTCTCTTCAGAAGCTTAGCAATTGGCTTTCCACCTGGACCCTTGAGGGTAAGGTAGAGGCAGAACAGGGGAGATACAGGAATCTCTCTTTTCAGGACCTGAAGGTGGAGATGAAGACTGTAGAGAAGAAATTGGTTTTTGGACCTTTTCAATTTAAGGGATTGGGAGGGAATCTCTGGGGCCGGGGATGGATTGAACCTATTGAAAAGGGAGTAAAACTTGAGATTGCGCCGCGCCTGTCCAACATGGAGGCAAAAGCTTTTCTCAGGGCCCTCTTACAGAAGCCGGAGGATGAGAGGATCGAAATCACCGGACGGGTTCATCTGGACCGAGTGGAGTTAGGAGGAGAGGGAGACTCTTTCCAAAAGGTGAAGGAGTCTCTCAATGGGACTTTAAGGCTCGAGGTTGAGAATGGGATGATTGAAAGATGGAAGATCCTTGGCAGAATCTTCTCCATCCTTAACGTCTCTCAATGGTTCTGGGGAAGGCTCCCGGACCTGAAGACCAAGGGACTTCCTTACCGCCAAATAACCGCCAACATTCAGGTTAGGGATGGGGTCGCTTCTACAGAAGATTTCGTAGTGCAAAGCGATGCCATGAGGATCACTCTCGTGGGGAAGATTGATCTTGTCAGGAATCAAATTGATGCGACGATCGGAGTTCATCCTCTGGTGACCGTCGATATGATTCTAAGCCATCTTCCTGTGGCTGGATACATTCTCACTGGTGAAGATAAGGCATTTCTCTCCTATGTCTATGAAGTAAAAGGAGATCTTGACGACCCCAAAATCGAGGCTGTGCCCATAAGAGGACTGAGGCAAAACCTCTGGGGAATCATTCAACGCCTTCTCGAAACCCCTCTTAGGCCCTTCCAAAAACTCCCAAACAGCAAAAAGAAGTGAGGAATCCCAGTCCTTTCCGCACGAGGCATCTTGACAGGTTCAGCGAAACCCGCCGAAGGAAACCCTACTGTGCTCCTTCGAGCTCCAAAGCGTTCCATTCTCGCATTCATCCCCATCCTTTTCGGACAAGGCATCGGGCGAAGGCGAGTAACAAAAACTTTTTTTCACAAAACCATTTTTTTCTTGACATATAACAATATGTTGTTGTAATAATCCTTATACGTACTAAATGTTGCCCTTCATTAAATGCTTCCATCAACCTTGTAACTGAGCAGCAATCCGAAATGTATGGGCCTTTGAGATCTTAAAAACAGTGGAGGTTTTCGAACTCTTAGAATGGCTTGCCTACTCTCTAAGCGGGCCAGTGGAAAAGTTGCGGATAATTTTCCCAGCCTCGGGTAGGATCGGAAGGGTGAAATAGATATGGCATCTGTCATCGAGATGAAACAGGGTAATCAAGCCTTCAAGGAAGAATTTGAAACAACGGATATGGCGCTCTTCGTCCGAACATCGGATGAGTCGATGCATGGGTGGGATCGCCAGAGGATCGTCGATGCCCTCATTCGAGAGACTTACGTTGACCTTAATACGGCGAAAGAGATTGCCCGGGAAGTAGAGGAGTTAATCGCCACTTCCAGAATCAAGATGATTACAGCGCCTCTTATCCGGGAACTGGTCGATACCAAGCTGATCGAGAGAGGGCTCGAGCAGGCACGGAGAATGCACACTCGTTTGGGCATGCCCCTTTTTGATGTGGATCAACTCATTCTCCATCCTAATAAAGAGAACGCGAATGTTCCCCATGGCCCAGAGGCAACTAATCTGACTTTAGCCGAAAGAATCAAGAAAGAATATGCCCTGCTCTCGGTCTTTTCCCAGGAGGTCGCCGATGCCCATATGCGTGGAGACATTCATCTTCACGACCTTGGCTTTGTCGATCGGCCCTATTGCAGTGGACAGTCGCTTGAATATATCAAACGCTTTGGCCTCAGCCTCCCCAATTCGATTGCCATGGCCAAGCCTGCTAAGCACCCTGAGGTCCTGCTGGCCCATATGGTGAAGTTTGCTGCAGCGCTGCAGAGTCATTTCGCCGGAGCCATTGGGTGGGACTCCGTCAATCTCTTCTTTGCTCCCTATCTGGTAGGGATGTCGGATCGCGACTTAGAGCAGCTGGCTCAGATGATGATCTTCGAATTCTCACAGCAGGCCGTTGCAAGAGGGGGACAGGCCATCTTCACGGACCTCAATCTCTATTGGGAAGTTCCCAAGCATTTCGAAGACGTGCCCGCCATCGGGCCGGGCGGAGAGATGACGGGAAAGACCTACAGCGAACATATGAAAGAGGCTCAACGCTTTGCCTGGGCCCTGTTTGAGGTCTATCTCAATGGAGACGGGTCTGGGAGGCCCTTCTTCTTTCCGAAACCACTGGTCCATATCACGGAGAAGTTTTTCAAAACGCCCGGGCACATGGATTTTCTAAATCATATCTGCGAGGTTGCTTCTGAGAAGGGAAACACCTATTTTGTCTTCGACCGTGGGGAGACAGCCAAGATCTCTGAATGTTGCCGCCTTAGTTTCAAGCTCGAACAGACCGATCTGGAAGATGCGAAGCAACCGTGGAGGATGCGCTATTGTGCCCTGCAGAATGTGACGCTCAATCTCCCAAGAATTGCTTACCTCTCGAAGGGGGATGACACTCAGCTCTTTTCGAGAATCACGGAGTTCATCGAAATGGCCGTGAGGGGCCATTTGGAGAAGAAAGATTTCATTGAGAAGCTCCTTGCCTTGGGTGAAAAGGGGCCGCTATCATTGTTGGCCATGGACCGGGATGGATCTCCCTACCTCAGGATGCAACGCACCACTTTTTTAATCGGGATGGTGGGACTCAACGAAATGGTTCAGATTCACACCGGCCAGGAGTTGCATCAATCCAAACAAGCCTTCAAATTCGGGCTGAAGGTGATCGCCCACATGAAACTGACGGTGGAAAAGCTCAGCCAGCGGTATGGGATGCGTTTCGTTCTTGAGCAGACACCGGCTGAATCCACCGCCTATCGATTTGCCAAGTTGGACCTCAAGTACCATTCTCCGAAATCAGGACATATCGTCAAGGGCGATATCGCAAAAGGGGAGGTCTATTATACGAACTCCACGTACCTGAATAATTCCGCCGTCCTCAACCCCATTGAACGGGTAAGGGAAGAGGGGCTCTTCCACCCTCTTATTGAGGCAGGAGCGTTAACTCACATCTGGCTGGGTGAGGCTAAGCCTTCGAAATCGTCCCTGGCCAATTTTGTCATCAAAACGTTTCAACGGACTCAAAATGACCAGATCGCCTTCTCCCCTGAGTTCACCACCTGCAACGTCTGCCATCGTACGAGTCGAGGCCTCCGGTCCAACTGTGCTTACTGCGGGTCCGGGGATGTGGATGGGATCACCCGCATCACAGGTTACTTTACCAAAGTCTCGAGCTGGAACAAGGGAAAGCTCGGAGAACTGAAAAATCGCTATCGAAATCAAGCCTTTCTGGAAGAGAAGGAAGGGAAGGTCCAGCTGGCATCGGGATAAGGGATTTTAGAAAATGCAAAACTCAAGACCTCGATTTTCAACCTTGAAAATCGTCATTCTAAGATTTGAAGTCTCATTTTTGAAATTTGGAATTCTTCACTGGGAGGCACTATGGGGTCGCTCAAAATCTTTACGAAGGCTAAATGTCCGAAATGTCCTGCTGCGAAGGAGATTGGGGTCGAGCTGAGAAAGGAAGGCGTGCCGGTTTATCATTACGATCTGGATACGATCGAGGGCTTGGCCGAGGCCTCCTTTTACAGTATCCTCTCTACTCCCTCCCTCGTCATTGAGGATGGGGAGGAGAAGGAGATCATGAGTTGGAGAGGGGTGGTTCCCACGCTCCAAGAGCTGAAACACCACCTCTTCGGAGCCAGCCCGTGATGGTGATCGCGGCCAGTGATCGGAGGAAGGGAGACTCTTGATGGATCCTTCACGATCACCCTTCAGTGTCACCATCACTTTTGTCACGGGGTATCATGCTCGAGATCAAGGGATTTGTAGAGACCTCCTTTGTCGATTGGGCGGGGAAACTCTGTTCAGTCCTCTTTCTTCCGAACTGCAATTTCCGATGTCCATACTGCCACAACCATCCACTTATCTTTCATCCGGAACGCTACCCTTCGATTCCACTTGAAACCATTCTGGAACGTCTCCGTTGTTTCAGGGATTGGATTGACGGGGTTTGCATCACCGGAGGGGAACCGACGCTCCATAGGGATCTACCCTTCCTCATCCGTAAGATTAAGGCCGACGGCTTCCTGGTCAAACTCGACACCAATGGTTCCAATCCCAAAATTTTAGAGAACCTGGTGAAAAGCAGAGAAATCGATTTCGTCTCCATGGATGTTAAGGCTCCCTTGGATCCTTTGAGCTACAGACGCTCGATTGGCATTTCCATCGAACTCGATCTCATTCTGAGGTCGATTGAGCTGTTGAAGCGGGAAGAAGTGGAATATGAATTCCGGATGACCGTGGTTCCGGAATTCCACAGAGAAGAAGATATCAAGAAGTTGGGTGATCAGCTTCGGGCCGGCCGGCGGTTTATCCTTCAAAACTTCAATCCTGCGAACCCTTTAGACCCATCCCTTCGAACTGTATCTCCCTATGACCCAAAGGTATTGAAGGGCCTTGAAAAAGAAGTTCAGGGAATGATAGGATGGCCTTCAGAGGGGCTATGAAATCTCTTCCTTCCTCCAAAGAAATCCAGACGAAGGCGAAAGGTTGGGATAAGAAAGCTCCGATTCCTGTCTCCATCTTGGAGGCGATTCAGGATCCCTTTATCATCCTCGGTCAAAGAGGCGAGTTATTGAGCGCCAACCCCAGGGGCCTGGAGGTGTTGGGATATTCTAAGGAAGAGCTTCAAAAGATGGCACTTATCGATGTGGTGGTGCAGGAAGACCGTGACAACATCCTTCATGCTTTTGAGGAGATGGCACAGGGAGGGGAGATTCACCTCAGGACCTTGATCCAAAGTCAGCAGGGGGAACAGATCCCTGTAGAACTGATTGGAATCCACCGGGATGAAATGTTTGTTATTACTCTGAAGGATTTAAGAGAGCAGCTGAAAAATGAGGAGGCCTGGGCGAGATCGAAAAAGGAACTTATGGAGAAAATCCGTGAAAGGGATGACTATGCCCGGGAACTTCAGGCCATGAAGGATCTCTATAAAGAGAAGTTGAAAGAGATCGACAAGTTGAAGGAGGAAGCCCTCATCCTTTCCTATACGGATGATCTGACCGGCATGTACAATCACCGTTTTTTCATCCAACAGTTGACCATGGAGGTGGACCGTCAAAAGAGGTACCCTTCTCCCCTGTCCCTGCTCATGATCGATATTGATTATTTCAAGAACTACAACGACACCAATGGGCATCTCGCCGGAGACCAGGTGCTAAAAGCCATTTCTCTCATCATCCAGCATGCTGTCCGGCAGACAGATATCGTCGCACGATATGGAGGAGAAGAATTTTGCGCCATCCTGATCAATACGGATAAGGAAGGAGCTCTTTTTATAGCGGAGAGAGTGAGAAGGAATGTGGCTGAGACCAATTTCCCCAATGAAAAAATCCAGCCCAATGGGGACCTCACCGTGAGCATCGGTGTCGCCAGTTTCTCCCCCAAGATCTCCACGGTGACCGATTTGATCCGCGAAGCGGACAACGCTCTCTATCGGGCCAAAAAAGCGGGGAGGAATAAAGTTGAAGCCTGAGTTGAAGACCCTCATCGTCGTAGCGGGATTGGTGATTGAAGACAAGAGGGTCTTGGTCAGCAAGCGGAGGGAAGATTCCTCTCACGGAGGCCTCTGGGAGTTTCCGGGAGGGAAAGTGATGGAGGGAGAGGAGCCGAGGGAAGCCCTGAGGAGAGAGTTAAGAGAGGAACTCAATATTGAGGTGGAAGTGGGGAGGATCTTTGACGCCATCTTCGAGCCGGCTTCCGAAAGTCCGATGCTCTTGTTAGCTTTTCGGTGTCAAAGGTTGAGAGGCCTGATCAAGCCACTCGGGTGCGCCGATTTCCGGTGGGTACCTCTGAACGACTTAGAGGGGTTGGCCATGCCGCCTGCGGATGAACCGATTCGCTGGCGAATCCGCTCTCGCGGAGAGGATGGCTTGCTCGCAGTCCAGGGTCAGTCGGAAGCCGATGAGCGTTGAAGGAAAATGGATTGGAGGTAAGTCATGGAAAAGGACCAGATCCAGCGAGGAAGGTATGCGCTCAGTTTAGAGAAGACGATTCAAAGCCATTATCACCGATTGAAGGGTGAGGTGGAAGATTTTCAGGAAAAATGTTTAAGGGTCGCTCCAGGGCGGAGTGTTCCTCTGGATATTATCAATCAGATACGGGAGTCCTATAAAGGGATCCGTGACCGGTTGACAGAGATCCGGTCCATTCAACAACTCCTTCAGACCAAGTACCGGCAGTTCTATCACAGGGACCCTATACGAGACAAAGAGATCACCGAATTTGAATTCATCTCCAAGAATGCCTACTCCAAATTCGAATTTACCCTGAAGGAGATCGAAGCGAAGAAAAAGATGGAACGGGAGCGTTTAGCCCAGATGGGCCATAAGAATGAGCCTTCCAGGGGATCTTTCTGAGAGATTTCTGAACAGGGACCAGAGCTCTCTGATCGGAGAGCGAAAAGTGGTTTTTCAATGCTCTCATAGTTTTCCTTTGACACCTTTCCGCAAAGTCGTTATAAAGAATAAGAAAATCTTCTTAGGATTCACGTATCAACCAACCTGCCGGTCAGCAGGAGGGAGAAGGGCGCTTTCGGCCGGGTAGGAAATGAATCAAAATCTTAAAGAGTTTTATTTCTTCAGTGATTTTTTGAAGCGGCGGGTCTTTAACCCCTCCGGCCAGAGGATGGGTAAGATCGCCGACCTGGTGGCCGAGAGGGCGGAACCCTATCCCATGATCATCGGCGTGGTCATCCACGCGAAAAGAAGAGGGCAAACGTTCTATCTTTCGTGGGAAAAGATCCTTCAGATCGAGCCCATCATCATTCTTTCCGAAGATGAATTGACTCTGCCGAAACCATCCCTTCCCGCCCAGGGCCTCTTCCTCCTCCGGGAGGACGTGATGGACAAACAGATTGTCGATACCTTCGGGGCCAAGGTGGTGAGGGTCAATGATCTCCATTTCCTCCGGGTAGATTCCCGCCTCCGGC
>CAYMTD010000074.1:7337-8896 GCA_964393245.1 uncultured Syntrophaceae bacterium | reverse complement strand
GCTTTAGTGCGACCTTCTTCAAGAAAGTCAAAGGATCGATGACCCCCTTAGCTTCATGGCCCAAAAGAGCCGGAGGGCTGGCCTGATGAGATCCGATGGCGAGAAGAATGGCCTTAAAGCCTTTCCTTCTTAGATCATCGAGAGAGATCTTGTCTCCAATCTGGGTTTTCAATTTGAACTTGGCTCCAAGTCTCCTGACGATCTCGACCTCTCGATTCAGAACCCCCTCTGGCAGTCGGAAACGGCCCGTACCCACAGCCATCGTCCCACCGGCAACGGGAAGGGCTTCAAAGATTGTAACGGGATAACCGAATCGCCTCAGATCATAGGCTGCCATCAGACCTGTGGGGCCAGAGCCCACAATGGCCACCTTTTCCTTTTTTTCAGGCCCTGGTGTGAGGTTCAGGGAGGGAACCTTTTCACTGTCGGCGAGGAAACGCTTCAGGAGGTCGATGGCAATGGGTTGGTCCACCCCTCCTCTCCGACATATCTTTTCGCAGGGCCGGGCACAGAGCCTGCCTGTGATCCCAGGGAATGGGTTCTTTTGGCGGACAAGGGCGAGGGCCTCTTCAAATTTTCCCTTCGAAATGAGAGCAATGTAGCCTCGAGCATCCACCTGAATGGGACAGGCCGCTGTGCAGGGAGCAATCTTGTCTCTATACACGGGCAAGAGGGCGAGGGGGATCGCCCCACTTTTCATCGGAGGAAGATCCTTTTCGGCGGGTGGGATGTAGCGGGCATCGATCTTGATCGGATTGATTTTTAATTGTTCTTTCTGATAGGTGATGCAGGGATAGCGAGCGATGATGACAGCCATTCCACCTTCGAGTTTCCGCGTATAATGATACGCCTTTCGAACCTCCCGAATCATGTTTTTGATGTCATATGGATTGATCACCTTCAGATATTTCACGCCGCATCCCTGAACCAGTTCTTCCAGGGAAAGGGGGTGGCCAGGGTGACCATCCGCGGTGATTCCAGATTCCGGAGTCGGTTGCATTCCAGTCATCGCGGTTATGGAATTGTCGAGAATGATGAGAACGAATCGCGATCCATTATAGACGGCATTTAAGAGTCCTGGAGCCCCAGAGTGATAAAAGGTTGAATCTCCGATCGTGGCGATGATGGGGACCTCTTTGCCATCCTGGTGATAAGCCTGGTAGAGACCGCTGGCAAAGGTGATCGCCGCTCCCATGTCGTGGCATGTATCAACGGAATCCATGTTCATTCCGAGTGTGTAGCATCCGATATCGCTTGGGAAGATCCCATTCGGAAAAGCCCTTTTAAGGGCGAAGAATGAGGACCGGTGGGGGCATCCTGAGCATAAGGTGGGCCGTCGAATGGGGAGGCTAAGGGAGGTCACCATCTTTTCTAAGGGTAAGGTAGAGATGGGTTCCCTCGCAGGGATGGAGAGCTTCCTGCAAAGGTCGAAGAGAATCTGGCTAATCACTTCGGGAAGCATCTCTCCTTCATTCGGCACGGTTCCATCTAACCTTCCGATGACTTTTGACTTGTCCCGGATTTGGAGTTCGATGACCGGTTCCGTTTCCTCAAGGATC
>CAYMTD010000074.1:5051-7237 GCA_964393245.1 uncultured Syntrophaceae bacterium | reverse complement strand
TTTTGACTTGTCCCGGATTTGGAGTTCGATGACCGGTTCCGTTTCCTCAAGGATCAAGACGTGGTCACATTTCTGGATGAAGGCTTCTACGATTTCGGTAGGAAGGGGGTAGGGCGTTCCGATTTTTAGAATAGGAACGTCCCCCTGAAGTCCAAGTTCCGGAAGGATATCTCGAATGATGGCGTAGCCAATCCCTCCAGCGATCACTCCCAAGGTGGCCCTCTCCTGGTCATTTTCGATGAAGTTGAGAGAGATCATAGCATTGAACTCTCGGGTGATCTCTTTGATTTTCGTGTTGAGCTGTTTATGAAGGATGAATCGGAATCTCGGTGTTGCGCTCCACCGCTGTGGGTTTCGGGGGAAATTGGCCTTTCGATCCAGTTTGGGTATGGGATTGAACGTGATGGTCTGCTGGGCATGAGAGACTCTCAGGACCGGGCGAAAGAGGAACGGGATCTGATATTTTTCTGAGAGATCGAATGCGATGGGGAGCATCTTCTGGGCCTCTCTCGGGCTGGCCGGATCGAGAACCGGAATCTTGGCGAACATGGCCATGAACCGGGTATCCTGTTCCGTCTGGGAAGAATGAGGTCCGGGGTCGTCACAACTGATGATGACAAAGCCCCCAATCGTTCCGATGTAGGCAGCGCTCATGAGCGGGTCGGTGGCCACATTGAGACCCACCTGCTTCATGGAGACAGCCGCTCGCTTCCCTGTATATGAGGCCACCAGGGCATTTTCAAAGGCCACCTTCTCATTCGTGGACCACTCGATGTAGATATCGAGATTGTTCTCCTTTTTGAATCGAACGACAGCGGGTAAAATCTCCGAACTCGGGGTGCCTGGGTAGGAGGCGATGAATTGACATCCGCTCTCAACGAGCCCCCTGGCAATCGCTTCATTCCCTAAGACAATCCTCGTTTCGGTGCTCGACATCATTCTTTACTCTCCGAGTACGAATTTTACCAGCTTCTCCCACTTCCCCCGGAGGATTTCCCTTAAGTTTGCATTTTCTAAGATATCTCCATTCAAAGAAGAATTGGAGGCCCTTTTCAGGATATGATCGAGAAGGTTTGAGGTCTGTTTCGAATACCAGTCCTTTGCCTTAAAACCGGAAAGAAGTTTTGAGATTTCTTCCGGATGATCCGGCGTCAAGAGGATGAGCCACCCTCTGCGGTAAGGATCTCTCCAGACAAGAGACGGGTTTTCCACAACTTCACGGTTAACGGCAGAGACAACGCCGGAGAGAGGGGAAAGGATCTTGGCTTTCTTTCCGGAGGCAGAAATTTCGGCGAGGACCTCTTTTTTCTTTAGACCCGTACCCACAGCAGGAAGATGAAGGCCATCTGCCTTCAGGGTGAGAAGTGATGCCATCTCATCGAGACCCAGCCTGACCCACTGATCGGACGCTTTTCCCCAGACATGTCCTTCACTATAGAAGAGCTCGGGATAGAAGGTGAAGCCGTTCACTGAAAGAGGTTCTTTTTCTTTGGCAGGTTTGAGGGCAAAGATGGGATGGGTTCCGAAGCGGTCCTCCATCATCTGATCGATCTCACAACGCCAGCATTCAAAGCCGTTTGAACAGACCATGAAGTTGATCAGGCCCATCCGCATGTAGCGGCAGCAGCGAAGGGTTCCCGTATCGGAGTTCCTCACTTTCCTGATACGGTCCATTTCCATTTTGATCGCCCCTGTGGGGCAGATATATTCACAGGCACCACAGGCCACGCACCTCTCGGAAGCGACTTCAAAAGGGGTCCCGACCTTCCTCTGGGTTCCCCTCATTGAGAAACCAATGGCATTGGCCCCCACCAGCTCACGGCAGGTGCGGATGCATAGACCGCACAGGATACAATCATTGTCAGAAGCCATTGTACTAAAAGGGTGGGACTTGACTCCTACTTCCTCAGCCAATTTCTGAAGCAACGGAGCATTGGGACAACGGGCCAAAAGAAGTTCCACTAATACGCGTCGGGTCTGAAGGACCCTTTTCGAATGCGTTTCAACCTTGATTCCATCTTGGGCAGGGTAGTTGCAGGCGGTCACCATGCGCGACCTTCCCTCTTTTGAAATCTCTACCGAACAGAGTCTGCAGGATCCATGAGGGGACAGATCGGGGTGGTAACAGAGCGTTGGAATGGAAATGGACATCTTTCGGCACACTTCCAGCAAGGTCGCGTTCTCTT
>CAYMTD010000074.1:2741-4951 GCA_964393245.1 uncultured Syntrophaceae bacterium | reverse complement strand
AATCGCACCAACGGGACAGACTCTCACACAGGCTCCGCAACCGGTACATGTTTCAGGATCGATTGAAAAAGAGATGAGTTCTTTGCAGAACTTGGCTGGGCATTGCTTCCGTTTGATGTGCGCTTCGTATTCCTCTCTGAAATACCTAATGGTTGATAGAACCGGGTTGGGAGCCGTTAACCCAAGGCCACAAAGAGAGGTTTCGATCATGACCTGTGAGAGACTTTTGAGGAGATCGATGTCCTCTTCTTTGCCCTTTCCATCGCAGATACGGTTCAGAATTTCCCCCATCTGTTGAAGTCCCTCCCGGCATGGCGTGCACTTGCCGCAGGACTCCTCCTGAAGAAATTGGACAAAGTACCGGGCCATGTCCACCATGCAGTTGTCTTCATCCATGACAATCATGCCACCTGAGCCCATCATGGATCCGGCTTCCTGGAGTCGATCAAAGTCCACAGGAAGATTGAGAAGGCTCTCCGGGATACAGCCCCCCGAGGGCCCACCTGTTTGGATTGCCTTGAAACGCTTGCCACCAGGAATCCCTCCGCCGATATCGTAAACAATCTGATGGAGCGGGATTCCCATGGGGACTTCAACCAGGCCTGTGTTATTGATCTTTCCAACCAGCGAAAAGATTTTTGTCCCTTTCGATCCCTCCGTCCCGATGGAGGTATACCAATCGATACCCCTGTTGATGATAATCGGGACATTCGCCCAGGTTTCGACATTGTTCAGATTACTGGGTTGATCCCAGAGACCGCGCTCGACCGTATGAATGTATTTCGACCGGGGTTCTCCAACCCTTCCTTCGAGAGAAGCCATCAAGGCCGTGGATTCGCCGCACACAAAAGCTCCTCCTCCACGGTTGATATGGATGTTAAAGGTTAGGCCTGATCCCAGGATGTTCTTCCCAAGAAGACCATACTCCTTTGCCTGGTCGATGGCACCTCTCAGATGGGTCACGGCCAGGGGATACTCGTGACGGACATAAACATATCCCTCCTCAGAACCAATCGCATAAGCTCCAATGAGCATCCCCTCAATCACACGATGAGGATTCCCTTCAAGCAAAGAGCGGTCCATATAAGCACCGGGATCCCCTTCGTCAGCATTGCAGATGACAAACCTCTCCCTTCCCTTTGCTTTTCGACAGGCCTCCCATTTTGCTCCGGTTGGAAATCCTCCTCCTCCCCGGCCCCTCAAACCCGATCTTTTGATGGTTTCTATGACCTCTTCTCCCGTCATTTCGGAGAGAACCTTCTCAAGCGCCTGGTAGCCGCCCATCGCGATGTAGTCATCGATCCGGGTGGGATCGATTTCCCCGTTGCTTCCAAAGACAATCCTCTGCTGAAATTTGTAAAACGGAATGTCCTGTTCATGGATGATCTTTTCCTTAGTGACGGGGTTCTGATAGAGAAGGCGGTCGATCACCTTTCCTTCGAGAACCGTTTCGGAGAGAATCTCCGAAACATCTGTCGGCGTAACGTTGGTGTAGCAAATCATCTGTGGCCGGATGACCACGAGAGGGCCTCTCTCACAGAAACCATGGCATCCGCTGGCTCGAACCTCTACTTTCTCAGTCAGATGATGATCCGTCATCTCCTGTCTGAACTTTTCCACAACTTCTAAGGCATTGGTGGCCTGACAGCCTGTCCCTGCACAGATGGTGACGCACGGTTTCTTTCCATCCCTTGATCCCTTCAGGGACTGACGAAAGTTCCGAAGGTCTAAAATGCTTGTGAGGCGAGGGCTCATCTCTTTAGATTATAAGCACTCAATGGGTGTAATGGATCTACCGGGTTATCAGCAGATCAGGCTATCAGACAGTGTGCATCAGGTTTGGATTTTCCCTGATACCCTGGTTCTCTGATATCCTGCATCCTGATTTCCTGGTACCCCGACTCCCTATTGATATCTCTTCAAAATTCCTTCAATCTTATTCGTACTGATTTTTCCGTAATATTTTTTATCGATCACCATCATAGGTCCTAAGGCACAGGCCCCCAAACAGTTGACACTTTCGAGGGTAAAGGAGAGATCCCTCGTGGTTCCCCCCGATTTCACATCTAGTCGATTCTCCAGGTAGTTTAGAATTCTCGCACCTCCTCGGACGTGACAGGCGGTTCCAAGGCATACCTGGATGGTATGTCTCCCCTTGGGCTCCAGACTAAAAGCCTTATAGAAGGTCGCCACTTCATAAATGGTCGTCA
>CAYMTD010000074.1:0-2641 GCA_964393245.1 uncultured Syntrophaceae bacterium | reverse complement strand
ACGATAAAGAGATTATTCTGAATGGCCTTTTCAACAAAGGCTTCTCCATCACCACCGGGAACTTCCGGAAAGATGTAGAAGGCCCCTTTTGGTTCTTGAACTTGAAACTTTTCTCTGAGTCCCTCATAGATCAAATCCCTCTTCCTTTTATATCCTTGAATGTAGCTGTCAACGTTGAAGTCGAGGGCTTTGATCGCTGCCTTCTGGGCAAAGGAGTTGACACTGGAAAAAGTATACTGTTGAAGGGTGATCATCTGTTGAAGGATCTCCCTGGGACCTGCCACATAGCCCAATCTCCATCCCGTCATGGCCCAGCCTTTTGAAAAACCTCCGAAAGTCAGAGTTTTTTCGTAGAGTTGTCCGATACAAGGGCAGGTGGGCACATCAAAAACAAAATTGTCATAGATGTCGTCAGAGAGAATCAGGAGATCTCTCTCCCGGGCAATCCGAACCACCATCATCAGGTCTTCCTTTGGATAAATCGCTCCGGTAGGGTTATTCGGACTGTTGATGATGATGAACTTCGTCTTCTTCGACAGTTTCTTGACGAGTTCTTCTTCTCTTAATCGGAAATCGGGATAAGTGTCGACAAAAACCGGGACTCCCCCCATCAAAAGAACCTGGTATTCATACATCACGAAAAAAGGATCGGGAATAATGACTTCGTCGCCAGGATTGATGAGGGCGAGGCTGGCCAAGAGAAGCCCACCCGTCACCCCGGCTGTGACCATCACCTCCTCAAACTGAACGCCTTTCCTTTTCAGATGGGAGGCAATCTTCTCCCTCAATTCGGGGATCCCTTGTGTCGGAGTGTATTTGTTGAACCCCTTTCTGATCCATTCGATCCCTTCGGATTTAAGAGGTTCTGGAATATCAAAATCGGGCTCCCCGATGCTCAAATTGATGGGATCTTTCATCTGTCGGGCCAGGTCAAAGATTCGTCTAACCCCCGAGGGTTTGATCTTCATTAAACGGTCAGAGATCAACATGACGTCACTCCTCTTCTTCTTTTGTCTTCTTTGCCTTTTCGATAAGTTCAAGTATGGTATCGAGCCTCGTCTTGGTGGGTGGTGCCAGGGCGCATTGGATTTGGTCAAGGGAATAATTTTCGCTCAGGAACTTTCCTATCTCTATTCTGAATTCCCAGCAGATAATAATTTTTCTGCAGGGAAGTTCTTCATTCACTGTCCGGCAATAGTGAAAGGGTACCTCGCCGCCTAACATGGGACAACGGATGATTAAGGCATCGTGTTCTTCAATCATGGGGATTCGAAGCGGACTTTGAGGAATTTAGCACAAGCTCAATCAAATAAAAATCCTACGGGCTGAAATAGCCCGTAGGATTTTATGGAACTTAAGCGGGTTTGCCCTTCTTCATTGCCTTTGGCTTCGGCAATCCCTCAATACCTTTGAGGGACTTATTCATCTCGTCCTGTGGCAGTGGGTAGTCGACCAGTCTCCCACTGAAATAAGAGTCATAACCACCCAAGTCCATCAGCCCATGGCCACTCCAGTTGAGAAGGATGACCTTCTCTTTTCCCTCTTCTTTCGCCTTCTTCGCCTCTTCAATTACTGTGCAGACGGCATGGCTGGTTTCTGGAGCTGTAATAGCTCCTTCAGTTCTTGCCCACTGCACGGCAGCAGCATAGGCCTCTAATTGATTATAGGCTCGAGGTGTAATGAGCCCTTCAATGATTAATTGGCTCAGGAGAGGAGCAATCCCGTGATACCTCAGCCCTCCTGCATGGATGGGTGGTGGGATGAAGGCATGTCCAAGGCTGTGCATTGGGAGGAGTGGGGTTGTGGCAGCGGTATCACCAAAATCATAGACAAAGGGTGCCCGAGTCATGGTAGGGCAGGAGGTCGGCTCTGCGGGGACGATGGTAATATCGGCACCATTGATCTTGTCCAGGACGAAGGGAAAGGCAAGACCAGCAAAGTTACTTCCGCCACCTGCGCACCCACAGACCACATCCACCTTCTTTTCTCCGAATTTTTCCAACTGTTTCTTTGCTTCCAGACCGATGATCGTCTGGTGCATGAGAACATGGTTCAAGACACTTCCCAGCGAATACCGAGTATCTTTTGAAGTGACGGCATCTTCAATCGCTTCGCTGATGGCAATGCCAAGGCTTCCGGGAGAATCCGGACTCTGCTCTAAAATTTTTCTCCCGGCATTGGTATCTTTACTTGGGCTGGGAACGCAGTTGGCTCCCCAGGTGTTCATCATCAGTCGGCGATAGGGTTTTTGGTCATAACTGATCCTCACCATGTAGACTTTACATTCCAAACCAAAAAGGCAGCAAGCAAAGCTAAGGGCGCTTCCCCACTGGCCGGCGCCTGTCTCTGTGGTGATTCGCTTAATGCCAAAGACCTTGTTGTAATAAGCCTGTGCGATGGCGGTATTGGGTTTGTGGCTCCCTGGAGGGCTCACCCCCTCATTCTTGTAGTAAATCCTTGCCGGAGTCCCCAGGGCCTTCTCCAAGGCATACGCTCGATGGAGAGGCGTGGGCCTCCAGATGAGAAGTTTTTCCATGACACCCTCTGGGATGTCAATCCACCTTTGCTGGCTGACCTCTTGTTCAATGAGGTTCATTGGGAAAACAGGGGCAAGGTCCTGGGGGCCGATCGGTTGCCCCGT
>CAYMTD010000073.1:0-8897 GCA_964393245.1 uncultured Syntrophaceae bacterium | reverse complement strand
TGATCAGAATTGATATTCTTCTCTCCCTCATTCTTCTGGAGGGCGAGGCGGAAGACAAGATTGGTAGAAGGGACGACCTCTCTGATCTTCTCCCACTCCTGCTTCCGGTAGGACCAGTTTAGGAGGAGCTGTTCGGTAGGGGTGGAGATCGTTCTTTCGTTGGGGAAGACGTCCGGTTCAAAGATGATCTTCGCGGCCTTCCATTCCATGATCGTAAAAAAGGCATATTCTCCAACGGAGCTGACCGTCTTGGCATGAGAGATATTCCCCAATTCCAGGTAGATCTCTCCCTCCTCTCGCCCCCGGAAGGCAACTTTTCCGGTCTTCTTCTCAATGAGAAGAGGCTTGAGGATTTCAAAAATGCGAACCTGGGAGAGATCTCCTAAGACGATCTCGGCCATACCCAACCTCTCTCACCGCCAGAAGCATAAAATCAACCCATTCGACTCCCCGGTCTTATCCTTCGACTTCGCTCAGGACGGGCACCCGGGGTATGCCTTTCGACAAACTCAAGGCCCCGAGTACAACCGAGGGGCTCAGGGTTGATACTGAGCGGCGCTTTTCCCTCGACTCTGCTCGGGATGGTGAGCTTGACGAACCATTACCCCGATTTGAAAATCGGGGTTTGGCGCCGTCGAACGTATCAATTCATGATTCGTTAAATTCGTTATCATTCGAATAATTCGTCTAATAAAGAAATGTTAGAAAAAGGTCTTTAGAATGTCAAGGAGATTTAGAGAAAAGTAGATCATTCTCTGATTACGCCGATTTAGTTACAGATTACGCAGATACAAAACTGACCCAAGAACCAGAAAAATCTGTGTAATCCTCTCTTGAAATCCGTGTAATCTTTCAATGGTTTTTGATCTGTATGGAATTGACCATCTCCAGAAAATCTTTCCGAAAAGCTTCATAAACCCTCTGCTCATTCCCTGAGATCGATTCCTTATTCCAGTTCTCCCCGTTCTCAGAGACCTTCACACCATAAGTATTGACATCTTTTGAATATCTGAAGAGAACCACATGATCCCCCAAATAATTGAAGACAAATTGCCCCTGCATGGCCCACCGGGAGGGAATATTCATCCCCTTCTTTCGGATAGGTTGAAGCGACGAAGCATCCGGATTCCAGGCCATCAATTGAAGGAGGTAATCAACCTCTAACGCCCCCTTCTTTTTCTTATCCTTCAAATACATCCTCTTTTCCGTATAGGGCTTCAGAGCGGGGGCCCGAATAGGCTCGGCTTGGGGATTGGTTCGGTCTCCAATTTGAAGGATGAGCATTTCCTCCACTTGCTTATTCTTTTCTCTAATAAGAAAGTAGACTCGGGTGAGTGAATTTTCCTGCGGGTTTTCATGAGAGAAGGAATGAACCAGACGAAACTCAGAAGGAAGGGTGAAGGTGAAAGGTGGTTTCTGGGAAATCAGTTGTCTTCCCTTGATCTCAATCTCCTTGCGGGCCGCCGCTGTGAAACCGGCCCCTGCCAATGCTACAATGAGAAGGAGAAAAGTAAACACTCTTTTCGTATCAACTTTCTCCCTGTCCTCCGATCTCCTCATCTCGCGATGTCCTTACTTCTTTTGCTAATCTCCTCCGGCGTCCTCTATGAATGTAAATGGGGCTGGCCAGGAAGTGGCTACCTTTCTGATCAGCCCCCCCTGAGTCACTTGGTCACTTCTTTTTGGTCAACAGCTCTCGTAGCTTCGCCCCTGATTCCGGACTTTTTGCCACCACATCTTTCCAGCCCTCCTCATAGGCCACCTTGAGAAATTTCTCCTTTTCTGCAGGGGGCAAATCGATCACCTGAATGCCTTCTTTGAGAAGCAGGGGTCGCTCCTTCCTTGCGAGTTCCTCGAAATCCGCCACGACCCTTTTTTCCGCCTCTACGGCCGCCTCTGTCAAAAGGTCCTGAAGTTTCTTCGGAAGCTTTCCCCAAGTGCCGAGGTTAACAAGCAGAGGGTTTGGAACCTGATAAAAGCCTGGCTCGACGATATACTTTGTCTGTTTCTGCCAGCCCCAGTCACCGATCCCAACTGATGGCCAGCAATACCCATCCACAACATTTCTTTCAAGGGCAACGTATACCTCAGTAGGTGGAATGACTACGGGGTTTCCGCCCAGACCCTTGATGACCTGTAGGTACATGGGAGAGACCCGGATGTTGAGCCCCTTGAGGTCAGCGCTTCTTATGGGTTTTTTGAGGTAGAGGTGAAATTTCGTTCCCAAACCGAGCCTTGCAAGGTAACAGGTCCCTATCCTTTTCATATGAATCTCATTGAGGTAAGCCCAGGCACCGCTTGTCCTCTCCTCAGAAGGTGTGTAATCGGATAGCTTGATGGCATCTACCTCTGGAAGAACTGACAGGTAGTAGGCGGTGGTAGTGAATACCATATCGACCATGCCGCGTTGCAAGGCCTGGACTTGATCCGGCGTCTTCACCGCCTCGGGTCCCCCTATGTACTGGATCTTCAATTCTCCTGGATATTTTTTGGCAACCATCTGCTCCACCAGATCTGTAAAGGTCGTGAACGCCTTATACTCACTTGCCGTCTTCGGCCAGGCAGTCACAGCTTTGAGGGTGAACGTTTGTGCCTGAGCAGGCTCGGACGGGCAGAAGGATCCCCACACCAGAAAAGCCACTGAAAAAACCGTGAAACCCACTCTCTTCTTCATCTTTTCTTTCCTCCTTTCCTTGTTTTCAGCTCACGCCATTCCCATCAGGTTTGGCAGGGCCGTCGCCAAAAATGGGACAAGCAACACGAGCGTCACGCATAAGACGTCAATGATAAAATAGGGGACCGCCGCTCTCCAGATGTCGGCCATTGTAATCTCAGAAGGGGCCACACCCTTCATGACAAAAAGGGTGACGCCAAAAGGGGGCGTGATCAAGCCTGTCTCAAGGGCAATGAGCAGCAGGATCCCGAACCAAACGGTGTTATAGCCGAAGGCATGAACCACCGGCATATAGATGGGGATGGTGATCATCATGATGGCGACAGTTTCCATGAAGCAACCCAAGATGAGGATGACGACAAGCATTCCAATCAAGATCACGATTGGCGGAATCTTGAGTGTCGTGATGAAATTGGTCATACCGGAGGCAGCCCCCGTAAACGCCAATATCTCGCTATACGTCGTCGAAACGATGATGATCATGAAGATCATGACCGTCACTTTCAGGGTACTATAGACCGATTTCTTCATGACCTCCCAGTTCAATCGTCTGTAGAGAAGAGCTAATAGAAACGATCCCAATGTCCCCGTTGCAGCGGCTTCGGTTGGGGTGGCGACACCGAGAAAGATGAAACCGATCACCATGAAGACGATGATACCCAGTGGAAAGAGGTACTGAAAGGCGGCCACGATTTTTTCCCTCAAAGGGACTGAAGCGACGTCGTAGGGAGGCGCCTCTTCGGGTTTCAACCGACACCAGAGAACGATGTAAAGCAGATAGAGGCCTGACATGATCATACCCGGAAGGATACCAGCGATGAGGAGCTGTCCCACATCGATGTTGGCAAGACTTGCCAGAACAACCGTGAGCGCATTAGGGGGAATGAGGGCATCAACCGTCCCCACCCCCATGAGGGGTCCAAGGCTCATATTCTTACTATAGCCTCTTTTGAGCATATCCGGAAGCAGGATCGTACCAAGCAGAGCACAGGTGGCGATCGTCGAACCGCTCAGGGCGCCGATGACGATCCCCATGAAAACGGCCAGGATCGAGAGCCTCCCCCGGAGCCTTCCAAGCCATTTGTCAAGGACATTGACTGCGTTCAGTCCGAGGCCAGAATGGAAAATCAAAGACCCCATGAGAATGAAAAAAGGGACAGGCAGTAGCGTGAAGGTCGTGATAGAGGTGAAGGCCCCCATCACTATTCCGACGAGACCCGCAAGCCCTCCCAGGAAGAAATAGGCCCCAACCATATTGACCACAAGAAAGGCGAAGGCAACGGGCAGATTGGTCAGCAACAGAAGAACCATCCCCCCGAAGAGCAAGCCGATGACAAGCCACCACTGCATCGATCACCTTTCTTTTCTAAGCTCAGCCCACCTGCTCCATGCCATCCGGAAGAACTGGAGCGTGAGAAGAAGGCTTCCAATGGGAATAACGATGAAAATCGCCCACTTCGGGACGGTGACAGCCCTGACGTCCGTCACGCCTTTCGTGATACACTCGATCACATAGGCGATCCCAAAAAAGGCCATGAAGCCGCACGCGAACCCCCCTATGGCTGACATCACGCCGTCCAGGTAGACCTTCACTCGCTCGCCGAGATGGCTGTACACAATATCCGTCGTGATATGTCCCTTCTCCCCCAGAAGCCAAGCCGTTGCTAAGAAAACGATCCAGAGCAAGGCATACTCACACATGGGAATGATCCAAATCGTCGTCTTCGTAAATAAGTATCGCATCCCGATGGTGTAGCAGATTGCTGCTGTTATAAGGATTAGTATCGCTCCAGCCAAGGCAGCCATCACGCCAGTGAGCCTATCGAAAGATTTCCAAAATCTCTTCTTCATCGACATCCTCTATCCCCCTCTAAACCAGGTGGCGAGGGAGGGGAAAGCAACGATCAAGGCTACACCCAAAAAGTCGAGCAGACAATAGGGCCAGGCCGCCTTATAGATATCCTTCATGGTGATTTCGGGTGGTGCGGTGGCCTTCATGACAAAGAGGGCCAATCCGAAGGGTGGACTCAGTTGCCCGATGGAAAGACAGAGAAGAATCAAAATACAGACCCATACTGGATCCATGCCTAGCGCCTTTACAATAGGCATGAAAATCGGAAGGGTGATCATCATGATTGAAACCTGTTCAATGAAGCACCCCAAAAGGACAATGATAGCCAGCATGATGACTAAGACCCAGAAGGGATCAACAGCAGTTTCCAGCACGAGTTGGAGCATTCCCCGGCTCGCACCGGAGAAGGCTAACACCTGGCTAAAAGCCGCAGAAGCCGCGATGATGGTGAGGATCATAATGGTTACCTGAAGGGAGCTAAGAACGGACTGTTTAATCACCTGGACGGTCAAACTCCGATAAATCCCAGCTAAGATAAAAGCGATCAAACTGGCCAGGGCAGCAGCCTCCGTAGGAGTGGCCACTCCGAGCATCATGAGCCCAAGAGCCACGAAGATGACTATCGCAAGAGGAAAGAGGTCTCTTAGACCCATGAATATCTTTTCGCTCCAAGGAACACCACTCAATTCATATATTGGAGCCAACGATGGATTGAGCCAGCACCGGATCACCACAAAACCCACATAGATCCCCAACAAGATATATCCCGGCACGATGGCATTGATCAGCAATCGACCAATGGAAACCTCGGCAATGGTGCCCAGTAAAACGGTAAGCGCACTGGGTGGGATGATCATATCCAGAGCCCCGGAAGCCATGATCGGTCCGAGGACCATCTCTTTATGGTAATGGCGGCGTATCATCTCCGGAACCATCAGAGAGGCGAGGACGGCCGTGCTGGCCACCGTCGCTCCGCTCAGAGCGCCGAAAAGTCCCCCGATCAGAAAGGTGACAACGCTTAAGCGGCCGGGGATCGCACCCACCCATTTGGAAAAGACATCCAGGGCCTTGGAAACCAGGCCAGCATGATAGAGGATCTCGCCCATGAGGATGAAAAATGGAATGGCGGTCAGGTTGAATTTTGTGAGGGAGTCAAAAATGCTCACGGTCAACTGGGTTAGACCATTGACACCTCCCATGAGCAGGTACATGGCGCCCGAAGTGACCAGAAGGAAGGAGAAGGCAACCGGAAGCCCGATAAACATCAGGATGAGGAGGCTACCGAATAAGAGTAGAAGGATGAAGGGCCACTCCATGGGTCCCTCTATCTCCCTTAAGTCGAACGACCCTCTTGGACACCTATTCGACCAAAACGGAAGATTCGTAGAATGAATTCAATCATCAATAGAAATCCACCGACGGGTATGATCGCCATCAGAAGGTATTGGGGCGTGTTCAAGATATCCATGGCCATGACCCCCCTTCTAAAATAGTCGATGGTAATGAGGATTCCTTTCCACGTGAGAACAAAACCCACGATCGCTCCTCCCACCGACGTCACGGATCTCAGGACCGCCCTGCGTTTCGGGCTTAAATGTCCCGTGAAGAGATCGATCTCGACATGTCCCTCCCGCCTCAGGAGCCATGCGGTCCCCAGAAACGTGATATAAAGCATCAGATAACTGCTGATCTCAACAATCCAGGCAATCGGTCGACTAAAGAGATATCTCATGATCACGGAGTAAGAGATGGCCAGCATCATGAAGATCACCATGGTCGCAGCCATACCTGCCATGACGCTGTTAAGGAAATCAAGAAGGCGATGGAGTTTGCCCTTCTCACTGGACATTGAAGATTGCCCTAGACTATGAAAATTTGTAATCCCCCTCTCCCCCGTTTAGGAAAGTCGGTACGCCTCGAAACCGAGGGGGGCGGGGGATTTGAAGATTTCTTAGTAGGAAAAAGTTACTTGCTCAGAAGGTAACGCAGTTGAGCTCCTCCTTGTGGGTCCTTCTTCAACACTTCTTTCCAGGCAGCTTCATAAGCAATCTGCAAATATTTTTCCGACTCCTCTCTCGGAAGGTTTACCTCCTGCACGCCTTTCTTGGTGATCTTCTCGCGATCCTGGGAAATAAGTTTTGTGAAATGGTCAAGGGCCTCCCGTTCGACCTCCTGCATCGAAGCCATCAAGATATCCTGCAGATCCTTGGTCAGCTTATTCCAGGCATTGATGTGGACCAAGGCGGCCACATCGACCTGATAGAAAGGCGGATTGATGACAAATTTGGTGACCTCGTCCCAGCCAAAGTCAGAGATGCCTAAGGAAGGCCAACCATAGCCCTGAACCATCTTGCGCTGAAGAGCGTTGAAGACTTCGCCGGGATCTGTCGTTACAGGGGCAGCCCCGAGGGCCTCAACAAAGGCTTTATACGCAGGTGTGACCCGGATGGTCAGTCCCTTAAAATCACCGATACTCTTAACGGGGACGGTCGTATAGAGATTATAGGTGAGACCCGGGGTTCCTCTGCCAAGATAGGTAGCGTTTAATTTGCTCTGGTAGGCCTTTTGATAGAGATCGAAGATCCCTTTCTTCTTTTCGTCCGAAGGGCTCAGCCTCGAAAGCTTCGCCCCCTCCACGACAGGAAGTTGAGAAACATTAAAGGTGTGTGCTGTCCAGGCCAGGTCCACTACGCCATTCCGAATGGCTTCCACCAGCTGGAAGGTTGGAATCGCTTCCGGACCACCGCCCCAGGTGATTTCCATTCCCCCCTTCGATTTCTCTTTGACTTTCTTCTGAAGCATCCAGAAGGCATCATTCATCTTGTTGTTCTGAGGGAAGGCGCTGACGGCTTTCAGAGTCACCGTTTTCTCTGCAGCTGTCAACGGAACAGGACCGGAAATGAAAATGAAAGAGATTAACACGAGACCGAATAACCATTTCATCTTGATCATGCTTGACATCTTTTTTCCTCCTTTCTCAACTCCCCTCCCCCCTCTCCTTCAACGGAAGAGGGAAAGCCTGCCTCCCGGTAGGCAGGGGTGGTGGTGATTTTAACTCATCGACTTAGGATTAAAGGATTTTAACATTTCACAACGCTCTTTCGTGATCCTTTCAATCTCTCTGATCTGTTCTCGAGTCAGATGGCTATATTTTCCCACGAGCCCAAGGTATTCTTCAACCGGTCTTGGATTTTCAATCGAGTGGGTGAAGCGGAATCGGCCTCTTTCATATTCCCACAGCGGAAAAAAATTGGTCTCCACAGCCAGACGGCTGACTTCAATGGTCTTGTCGGGCTGAAATCGCCATCCGGTCGGGCAGGGTGAAAAGAGATGAATATAAGCGACCCCATCTTTCACGTTCATGGCCTTTTTCAATTTTTCAGCGTAATCTTCGAGGAAGGCGGTGCTCGCAGTGGCTACGTAGGGAGCGCCGTGCATCACCATGATCATCGGAAGGTTCTTGCTCTCCCTCTTTTTCCCCATGCTCTTATTTCCAACCGGCGTCGTCGTCGTCCACGCTCCAAAGGGAGTCGTTCCACTCCGCTGAACGCCTGTGTTCATATACCCTTCGTTATCCACGCAGATATAGATGATGTTCTCCCCTCTCTCGACCGCACCGGATAGAGCCTGAAAACCCACATCCGCAGTTCCGCCATCGCCCGCAAAGGCCACCACCTGCACGTCCCGTTCAATTCTCTGATAATACCGCTTGATCCCTGCAAGCATGGCCGCTGTATTGCTCAAGAGAGGATGAAAGATGGGTACCTTTGCCCCTGCCGTGTCCGAATACCCGACAGCTCCAAAGCCTGGAATGCATCCAGGAGGGGTTGCCAGAATCGTATTCTTCCCCAAGATCCGAAGCGAGAACCGGATGATCAGTTCTGAATTGCAGCCCATACAGGCAGAGAGCCCGGGGGAGAAGAGATCCTCCCGAGAAGCCCACTCTTTATAAATCTCCGCATGCCTGAGATACAGGAGAGCTCCCGGCTTGCAGACCTTCACACATTCCGGGTCTCCGTCGCAGAGATCACATTTGATCATCTTCTTCTCCTTCGCCGAATAAAAGACGCCACCGTAAGGACACACCAAGGTGCAGAGAAGGCATTGAACACACCGTTCGTCATCAATGGAGACAATTCCCGTTTCAGGGTCTTTACGAATCGCTCCGGCCGGACAGATATGCATGCAGTCGGGGTCGTTGCACTGAAGACAGACTACCGGACCGTAATAGGGCTCTTTCAAGTCCTTGATTGTTCGGATTCTGGAACGATCTCCATCCTCCCTTCCGGTTTTAACCTTGGCACAGGCCTTCTCGCAATCGAGGCAGTTATTACATTTCTCAGGGTAAAGGGCTAACTGATTGTATACGGC
>CAYMTD010000072.1:0-8930 GCA_964393245.1 uncultured Syntrophaceae bacterium | reverse complement strand
CCCGTGAGAGGCGATTTGGTAAAGACCCCGTGCCTGCACGACCCGTAGATCCGGCTGTCAGTAACCGGCCCGAGACAGAAAATAAGCTTGTTCTTCGGAGACAAGGCATCCACCCCCGGGGGATTCTCCTGGATGAGAAGATAGGTGCCGAGTCCCTTTCCGCCTAAACAGGCTTCATAAACCGAATCAGGAATTGCCTGCTCCCCATAGGTTTTGCTCTGTAGATCTACTCTCAAGATTTTATTAAAGAAGCCTTTCATCTGATTTTCCTTTCCTTATCAAGGACAACGTATTTTCCACAAAGGCTTGTATCCAGGGGTTTATCGCCCAGGAACACTGCCTCCCGTTTAATTTGAAAGACCGCACCAGCGCGATAGGAACAGGGCATAAGTTTTAGCTACGTGAATCACACTGTCCAGATCCACACATTCATTGGCTCCATGTATGTTTCTGGCAACGGGCCCTAAACACGTCGCCTGTCCCCTTCCAAAAACATTGAAAACCCTTAAGTCCGTTGTACAGGTTGCGATGTATTCATCAGCATCTTTTCCTGTTAAATCTCTATTGCAATTGTTTAATATCCTGAAAGCGGGAAGGTCTCGGCTCAGGCTATGACCATCCGACCGGAACCCATAAAATTCAATCCGGGGCCGATTCTTAGACAACCAAGAATCGTTTTGCGACGCAATGTCTATGGTTTGAATAATTTTTTGCTTAATCTCTTCAAATGTTTTTCCTGGGAAATAAGATAATCTTCCATGAAATTCTGCCTTTGCTGGAACCGTTGATGGCCAATCTCCCCCGTGGATTATTCCAATATTTAAATTCAAGGGATGATCGATCTCTTGATAAGCGGGATGGCTCTCCCGGTTCATTTCAGCTTCCAATCCTCGGAGGGCACTGATCAAAACATAGCATTTTTCAATTGCATTGACGCCGGACGGGGTTTCCCGTACATGCGTTGACACCCCCTGAACAATTACTTTAAACCAGAGCACCCCGACCTGGTGGGTGAGAATGACGGGGCCAAAGGGTTCTGGAATTAAAACTGCCTGAGCATCGTAACCGGCATAGAAACAGGCCAGTGCTCCATTTCCGCTGCATTCTTCCTCAATGACGCATTCGATGGTGACCGGGCCTTTGAACTCAAAGCCTGCCTTTCGAACGGCATGGACGGCATAAATCATGGCTGCGATTCCTGATTTCATATCGCCAGCACCTCGGCCGTAGAGCCAACCGTCTTTGATGATGGGGTCAAAGGGATGATGATCCCATTGATTGATCGGCTCGGGACTCACAACATCAAGGTGTCCATTAAATAATGCGCTTCGACCATTTTGATCCGTCGAAGGGCACGTCGCTACAAGATTGTAGCGGTTTTCATAACTCCAGGTGACAGGAGCAAAACCGGGTTTCTTAGACAATTCATCGGGAACGATCGGCACTTTTGCAGTATGGAAGGAGAGAGATTTAAGTTTTTTCTGCATCACCTTCAAAACCGGTGTTTCTTTGCCCAGGACACTGGGTTGGGAAACAAGGGCACAGGCAAATCCAATGATATCATCCCTTAATCGATCGACTTCTTCCAAACATTTTTTTTCGATGGTATTCATTTCCTCAGTTGAAAACAAAGGAAGTTTTCACTGCCAGTAGAAAGGGAACTCTTTGTTTATTCAATACCCTAAATAGGCCTTTTTGACATAGTCGTTTTCGGCCAGGTTTTCCCCTGTTCCTTCCAGAGTGATTTTTCCATTTTCAAGAATATATCCACGAGTGGAAACGCTTAAAGCCCATTTCGCATTTTGTTCGACAAGCAGAAGGGTCAGGCCCCTTTCCTTATAAATCTGAAGTACGGTCTGGAAGATCGTATCCCTCATCACCGGAGCAATGCCAAGGCTTGGTTCATCGAGCATGAGAATCTTCGGGGAGGATAAGAGCCCCCTGGCGATGGCTAACATCTGAGCCTCTCCCCCGCTCAACGTCCCAGCTGTTTGGCCCTTGCGCTCTTCAAGCCTCGGAAAAATATGAAAGACAAAGTCTATATCCTGTTTGACATTCGAATCATCATCTCTAAGATAGGCTCCCATCCTGAGATTTTCCTGAACCGTTAGCTCTGGGAAAAGTTCTCTCCCCTCGGGGACGTGAATGACGCCTCGTTTGACAATCTGATGGGGAGGGAGTCTATTAATTTCCTCATCTTCCAGAAGAATTCTTCCTTCCCTTGGTCGTTGAATCCCGGAAATGGTTTTCAGGAGGGTTGATTTTCCAGCCCCGTTGGCTCCAAGAAGGGTGACCAACTCCTCTTTTTTGATGAAGAGGGAGATTCCTTTTAAGGCAATCGCCTTCCCATAGTAGACGGAAACATCCTCAACGTTGAGCATGGGCTTCACTCCCGAGATAGGCTTCGATGACCCTTGTATTTTTATAAATTTCTTCCGGCGTTCCTTCTGCAATCTTTTCCCCGTAGTGGAGCACCAAAATACGATGAGAGATATCCATAATCACCTTCATCACATGTTCAACGATCAAAATGGTTATGCCTTGTTCATTGATTCTTCGAATGATGGCTACCTGATCGTTCTGTTCTTTAGGGTTGAGACCGGAGGAGGGTTCGTCGAGCAAAAGGATTTTAGGGTTGGTGGCAAGCGCCCTGGCTATTTCCAGTCGTTTGGAGTAGGCAAAGGGAAGATTTTCAGCTAATTCGTCCCGGTATTCTGTCAATCCGACAAATTCAAGGAGTTCAAGACCACGTTTTTCTCCGGCGACCCCGACCGTTTGAACATCCGGGCTTTTGATGATCGACTCAAGGGCCACTCTCCAGGGGGGCCTTTGTCTTCGATCTACCAGACCGGAGCGGACATTGTCCAAGACCGTCAGTTTAGGAAAGATTCTGACAATTTGGAAGGTTCTCGAAATTCCAAGTTTATTGATGATATGGGGGGGTAACCCGACGATCTCCTTGCCATCATATTGAATTCGACCCCTGTTGGGCGGAAAGTATCCTGTAATCACATTGATGAGCGTTGTTTTCCCTGCTCCGTTTGGTCCAATCAAACCAAGGATTTCTCCAGCCTCGATTGAAAAATGGACCTCTTTGAGGGCACAGAGCCCGCCAAACCATCGAGTGATATTGATTCCTTCTAAGATCATTTTCGACAAACGTTCTCCCTCATTGCTTATCAGTTTGAGTTTTCTTTTGAAATAAACCGACAATTCCATTACGCATGAAGAGAATGGTCCCCATGAGCAGAGCTCCGTAAATGACAAAACGGATATCCAGTTTAACTATATCTTCAAAGAATCGGAGTCCCTCTGAGAGAAAGGTGAGGATAACGGCACCCACCACGGGGCCGTAAAGGGACCCTAAGCCCCCTATCATCACCATTGTGAGCACGGTAAATGTTTCTCCAAGAGAAAGCATCTCCGGGCTAATGAGTCGGACATAGTGTGCATAGAGGGCACCTGCAAAACCAGCAAAGAAAGCGCTAATCATAAAGACCGTTAATTTATACCGGGAGGTATCGATGCCAATCGATTCAGATCCCATTTCGTCCTCCCGCATGGACTTAAGGGTGATCCCAAATTCCGAATAGACAAGTCTTCTGACGATGAAGAGCGTCAGGGAGACGAACATCACGACTACATAATAGTAAACCTGTTCCGAGACAAATTTGATCAAAACCCCATTGGGAAGCTTAATCGGCGTCAGGGGAGGGATGCCATAAAGACCAAGCGAGCCGCGGGTCAAATCCACCCAGTTCATGCTCACGAGTCTTAAGATCTCACTGAACCCGATAGTGGTAATAGCCAGATAAGGGCCGCTTAACCGAAATGAGGGGATCCCGAGACAGATTCCAAAGATAGAGGAAACGACCCCACCCAGGGGAAGTCCAATCCATGGAGAGATTTCGAGTTTTAAGGCGAGGAGGGCTGAGGCATAACCTCCAATTCCATAAAAGGCTGCATGGCCAAGATTGAGAAGTCCCGAGTACCCTGCCAGCAAGTTCCAGCTTGAGGTCAGAATGACGAAGATGCCTGAAAGGACGAGGAGGTGTTGAAAATAACGGTCCTGGATGATCAAGGGCAGGGCGAGGATGCATAAGATTCCTAGGATGATCCAAAATAATTTTAAAAGTTTCCGATTCATGTTATTCCTTGACAGATTATTTTTTCTGTTTCCCTCCAAAGAGACCCTGAGGAATGATGAGAAGGACCAGAATGATGATAATAAACCCGATGGCGTTTTTGTATTGCATGGAGATGTAATTACCGCCCAGGGTCTCCGCAATGCCGAGGATAAACCCTCCGAAGATCGCCCCGCGTATGTTTCCCATACCCCCCAGGATGGTGATGGCAAACGCCTTCAGGGTGGGCATGGCTCCCATCATGGGAAATACAGCGAAAATGGTTCCGTAAAGGACTCCTCCCAATCCTGCCAAGGCTGATCCCACCGCAAAAGTGATCGAATAAATAAAGTTGATGTTAATCCCCATTAAGAGGGCGGCATTTCGGTTTTGGGAGGTTGCCCTGATGGCCACCCCCATTTTGGTTTTGGTGAGAAACATCTGAAGGGAAAAAATGGTAATGACCGAAAATAGGAAACAGAGCAGTCGGATCATGCTGGTCGAAAAGAAAATAAGGCTAATTCCTTTGCTCTGGAAAGGATCGACAATCATCCTGGGGGCTGTTCCGAAGACGAGTCGAGCGCCGTTCTCGAGAAATATAAAAAGGCCGATGGAAACCATGATGATATCGATATCTGTCCATCGGGTTAACAGAGGCCTGAAAAGAAATTTTTCAACGAAAAGACCGATCAGGCCAACACCCATTGCGGCGATGATCAACGCACCGATCCATCCCGTCCATCCCGATACCAGAACAATGAAGTAGATGGCAAAATAGGCTCCAAGCATTGAAAAATCGCCGTGGGCGAAGTTGGCGATTCTCATCACTCCAAAAATCATTGTCAACCCGATCGCGATGAGGCAGTAGACGCTTCCGACGATCACTCCGTTAAGAACCTGTTGAAGGAAAAGAGATTCCATAAAAGAATGCCTTACTCAATAAATTGATTTTATGTCTTCTCCCCTGCTTTGATCAAAGCAGGGGAGAAGATTTTTCATTTAAATCTTCCTCTTATCCCAGGGCAGCGGTTCCTGATAAGCCGCCCCTGCACGATCCGGAGGGTAGATGATGAAAAGTTGCGGCTTCCCATCCACGAGATGAACTTGAACAGGGGAGGGGACGACTGTATAAACCTGACCGCTTTTATCGAACTCGATCTTTCCCTGGGTCAGCGCAATAGAGGTTTTTCTTAAGGCATCACGGATGGCATCGCGGTCTTTCTGTAAGTCTCCGGTCAGTTTTCCGGTCCGTTTGATCGCATCCATGATTACCATGATGTTGTCATAGCCCTGGCTGGAGAAAATGCCAGGCCTTGCCTTTTGGTATTTCGTCTCATAGCGTTTGACGAAATCGGCCACAATGGGGTTTTTCATGGCCAGGGTGGGTTCGAGGGAGGAACCCATGGCGTATTGGCAGAGTGGGCCGGTCATTTTGAAATAGGCCTCTGTGAACTGTCCGCCGACACCGATCCACTGGGTGACAAAATTGAGCTCTTTAGCTTGTTTCTGGATCAGCGATGCCTCTGTTGTCGAAGCGATATTAAAGGTAACATCTGGCTTGAGTTCCTTCAGCTTACTGATCTGCGTGGTAAAATCCGTGTCTCCGATTTCGAAGTAAAGATGGGCCAACTCCTTGGATCCGATTTTCTTCGACTGGGCGGACCAGATCTTTTCTCCATCACGGCCATAATCCGTATTTTCCATCAAGAAGGCGACCGTTTTAGGTTTTTTAACTTTTTCCAGCCAATCGTTCATTCCAGCAAGAAACTGGGGGGAATTGGGAGAGGTGCGAAAAACGTAATCGAATCCGCGGTTTGTAATCGTCGGACTGATGGCAATGGCCACCACAATAGGGACCCTCTCGTTTTGACAGACTTCGGAGGTCGCAATGTTCACGGAACTGGCGTAACCTCCTCCCACGACTAGGACCTTGTCTCGCGTAATCAGCTTCTTGACAACAGCCACTCCTTTGTCAGGTTTGGCTTCCGTGTCTCCGAAGATCAACTCAACCTTTCTTCCAAGGATTCCTCCTTTTGCGTTGATCTCATCGACAGCGAGCATCATGCCCTTTTTCATCTCCTCCGCATTAAAGGCGAGGGACCCGGTGAAGGGGCCAAGGATTCCAATAGGGATTGGATCGGCCGCGTAAACACTTCCCCCATTAACAGAAAGAAAGATACATACCACCATTCCAAAAACGACCCAAAACATTTTTTTAGTCATAATCAGACCCTCCTTTCAATGATTTTATTATCAACCTCCTTACTGTACAAAAAGGGCTAAAATGGCTTTTTGGGTGTGCATTCGATTTTCGGCCTCATCGAAATAGGCGGAATGAGGGCCATAGATGATTTCATCGGTAACCTCTTCCCCAACATAGGCCGGTCCGCAGTGCATAAAGATATAATCGGGTTTAGCAATTGAAACAGCCTTTTCATTAATTTGATAGGGTGCAAAATCTTTTTTACGCTGCTCTTTTTGGGCATCGTGGGCCATGCTATGAAATGTATTGGCCACCACGACATCCGCATCTTTCATCGCATCTTGGAGATTTCTTGTGACGACCACTCGGGTTCCATTCTTTTTAGCGGTGGTTTGGGCAAATTCCATCACCTTTGGGTGAGGATCGTATCCATCTGGAAGGGCCATCACCATCTCCATGCCCGTGACGGCGCTTCCAATCATCAACGAGTGACAGACATTCCAAGGATCGCCGGACCAGCCTATCTTAATTCCCTCAAATTTCTTTTTCTTTTCCCAGATGGTCATGAGATCACAGATTCCCTGACAGGGATGGGTAAAGTCACTGCAGGCATTGATCACAGGGATTTTCATGAATTTTGCAAATTCATTGACTCGATCCTGTCCGGTTCCCGAGGCAGGCCGAATAAAGAGAGCATCGTAATATCGATCTAATACCATTGCGGTATCTCGGACCGATTCCCCTCGGGCTAATTGTAATTCATCGGGCCGGATGTAAATGGCTTGAGCACCCAAATGCGCTGCTCCCACCTGAAAAGAGTTCCTGGTTCGGGTTGAAGGTTTTTCAAAGAGTGCCGCAAAGGTTCGTCCCCTGAGGTATTCATGGGGTTCCTTCATGGCCCATTTTTTCTTCAAATCATAAGAGACCTCCAGGATGTCCAGAATTTCCTCCCGTGTAAAGTCCATCAGGCTTAAAAAATCCCTTCCCCTAAATTTATCCCTCATTTTTGTCCTCCGCAAAATTGTGCACCTTGTCGGGCCGATTATAATTCGGTTATTTAGACTTTGCAATATTCTCGAAATGGTCCACCCGGTTTTTACAATTCACCAGACTTAAGATGATGCTTTTAATCTGTCTACATACCTTTTGCTTTCCTGCATTCATAGGCGCGACTAACCTCGCAATCGTTGTCCCATATTCTCCTTTGATTGATTTCAAGAGATTCTGCGGAGATGTGACGATGCCCTTCTTGCCTCCTTCCTCGAAGAACTCGATGACAGCTGCAACCTTAGGGCCCATTGAACCCGGCTGAAAATGACCCTCTAACCGATAACGTTTCATCTCTGCCAGGGTAGCCTGTCGGTTCGTTCTTTGGTTGTCTTTGCCAAAATTTAAATAGGCTGCATCAGCAGCAGTCAAAATGACAAACATGTCTGCCCAAGACCTTTCGCCCAAAGGGTAGAGAGCCTTAATCCTTATCAATCACAGCCTCCGCTCCCTCGAGATCTCCCTGATCATTTCGGATCACGGGAATTCCTCCTCCGTCAGCGGCGATGACAATGTAGCCTGCCTTCGCTAATAATCTGATCACACCCAATTCCATGATTTCTCTTGGTCGGGGCGAAGGGACGATGATTTTTTCTGCTTCTTTTTCAGATCTTGGGGAATCGGTAATATTGATAAGGATTTAAGCATATCTTCGATCGGCTTTGATTTCTGCATCAAATTTATCGCGGTCTTCATCGTAAGCCACAAACTTATCTTCCCACACAGGCTTTAAGTCGATGAGAGTTCGCTCAGGCTTTCTTCGATTATCGAGAGTCCTCTCTCAAGCTGCTCATCGGTAGTCACTAAAGGCATTAATGATCGAATGATGTTGGAATAAGTCCCGGCGGAGATCATCAAAAGTCCTTTTTCTCGACAACGATTCACCAATTGCTTGGTAAGAGCAGTGGCTGGTTCCTTTGTTTTCCGATCCACCACCAACTCCATTCCCACCATGGCCCCCAAACCCCTCACATCACCAACCACCGAGTAGTCCTCATGAAACTCCTTAAACTTTTCCAAGACTCTTTTCCCGATCTTTTCAGCTCTCGATAGAAGATCCTTCTTTCCGAACTGATCCAACACAGCAAGCGCTGCCTGACAGGCCACAGGATTCCCTGCAAAGGTTCCGCCCAATCCTCCCACCTGGGGATGATCCATCAACTCTACTTTCCCTGTGATTGCGCCGAGGGGAAGCCCTCCGGCCATAGATTTGGCCATCACTATAATGTCAGGTTCTACTTCGTAATGTTCCATTGCAAACATTTTAGCAGTTCGACCAAAACCGGTTTGAATCTCATCGGCAATGAAGACTATTCCGTTGTCCTCACAGATCTTCTTCAGGATTTTGAAATATTCCTTCGGCGGAACGACAAAGCCTCCTTCTCCCAACACGGGTTCTATGATCAGAGCCGCCACCTGTTCAGCAGAGATATGCGTGTTGAAAAAATCTCTCAAGAAATACGCACAGCGAATCTCACAGGAAGGGTATTCCAAACCAAAGGCGCAGCGGTAACAGTAGGCATAAGGCATGCGATAGATTTCCGGGGCATAGGGAG
>CAYMTD010000071.1:0-8998 GCA_964393245.1 uncultured Syntrophaceae bacterium | reverse complement strand
GTCGCCCATCGGGCGAACAGAGGCCCGCTATCCCAAAAGGGGACCCATTCGGATTGAAGGGATAGCTCTGTGAAACCTTCCCATCCACGCGGCCTTCATCATCCACAAAGACGATCGGAACAAGTTTCCTATGGATGACCTCATCCATCAGCGTTGGGTCAGGAAAGTAAAGCCTTCCCTCACCATGAGCCACCCAGATTCCAAGGATTGAACCGGCCATGCCTTTCAGCATAATCGCCGGACTCTCCAAGATCTTGATGGTCACCCAGCGAGACTCAAAACGCCCGGACCGATTTTGAACGAAGCGAGGTTGCTCATGGTCAGAAATCCCTAACCAGGGGACCCAGCCGAGAAGCGCGAAGAGCTGACATCCATTACACACCCCAAGCGTAAATGTATCCGAACGATTGTAAAAATCGTCAAACATCTTCCTCAACCTTTGGTTAAATCGGATAGCGGCCGCCCACCCTTTGGCGCTCTCGGGAACATCGGCATAAGAGAACCCTCCGACTGCGGCGAGTCCTCTGAAACGCTCCAAGGTTATTCGCCCATCGATGAGATCAGTCATCGTAATATCCCAGGGCCTAAAACCCGCCTGATAGAAAGCAGAGGTCATCTCTCGATCCCCATTGCTTCCTTCCTCTCGAAGAATAGCCACCTCCGGTCTGCCTTTCACTTCCAGAAGTTGGGCTGGCGTTGGACGAGGTTCAAAAGGAATGAGATAGGTCAGGCCCTTCCGATCAAAGATATTTTTCTTCTCCTCATCGGCACATTCGGGATTCATCTGAAGGCGTTCGATGTGATAGGATGTCTCCTCCCACCATTCACGAAGAATACGCATGTCCGCTTCGAGGACCTTCTGCGCTCGATAGGTCACAAGAATCTTTTTGTCCTCTGTCGTTTCCCCGATCACAGTCGATGGGAGATGATAAGAATCAAGGATCCCCAGAACCCTCCGAACCTCCGTTCGATCACATTCGATGACCAAGCCCAACTCCTCAGCAAAAAGCCTCTCAAGAGGACCCCATGGACCGTCCATTTCGATTCTTAATCCACAGTTTCCCGCAAAGGCCATTTCAAGAAACGTCGTGATCAGTCCCCCGTCGCTGATGTCATGTCCTGCAAGAATCCAATTTTCCGAGATCAACCCCTGTATGGCACGGAAAGCGCGTCTGAGCCTGTCGGGATCATCCACGTCAGGGCAGTCGCTCCCGATCTGCCCATAGGCCTGCGCTAAAGTCGAGCCTCCAAGCCGGGCCTGATCCTTGGCGATGTCAATTAGAATCAACTGGCTCCTCCCTGGGTGTTTGATGTCCGGAGTAACCACTTTTGTAATATCGGGCATCGTCGCGTAGGCGGAAATTACAAGCTCACGTGGAGATTTCACAATTTCTTCCCCCACCCGGGTCGCCATCGAAAGACTGTCCTTTCCACCATCCACCGCAATACCCAACTGGATCATCAGGTCCCTCATGGCACATGCCGCATCGTAAAGGGCGGCTCCTTCGCCTGGCAGCTTGGGGGCCCACATCCAGTTGGCCGAGCACTTGATATCTTCCAATCGACTGATTTGGGCCCAGACGATATTTGTCAGCGCTTCTCCCACAGCCATCCGCGCCCCTGCCTTCGGGTCGACCAGCATCTTAATTGGCTGCTCGCCAATCGAGGTGGCGGCTCCTGTCAACTGGAAATGGCTCTGGGCAATCACGGCCACATCGCCAACTGTCAATTGAAGCGGACCACAGCATTGCTGTCGTGCAATTAATCCGGTTACACTACGGTCCACCTTGTTGGTAAGAAATCTCTTCGACCCGACAGCAAGATGACGAAGGACACGAGACAAGGCTTCTTCCACGGTCAACGAATCGGGTAATTTAAGAGGTTCAAGGGACGGCTCCTTTTTCTCGTCCCTGAACGTCTTCTGGGGCATCTGGCCCAAGACTTTTGCAAGATTCAGATTGACAGGCGTTGAATCATCTCGCTCATCATGCACGACGAATCGGCCATCTCCTGTCACCTCCCCCAAGATTTCGCAATTGACTTTTTCCCTTTCACAGATGGATTGGAACGCTTCAATCCTCCCACGAGGGATCAAGAAGCCGCAACGCTCCTGGTATTCGGCAATCCAGATTTTGAGGACCGATAGCGTCGGGTCCCCTAACGTGATACGTCTGAGTTCGATTCTGCCCCCTGTCTTTTCGACAAGCTCCTTGAGAACATTGGCCGGCCCGCCGGCCCCCTGGTCATGGATACTGACGATGGGGTTCTCATCGCCCATTTCGATGCAGGTCCGAATGACGCGGTTCATCTTTTGCTCCATCTCCGCATCGCCACGCTGAACCGCATTGAAATCGAGCTCTTCCACATTCTCGCCCTGTAACTTGCTCGAAGCCGAACCTCCACTGACTCCGATCCCATAGGCCGGGCCGCCGACCTGGACAATTAGCATCCCTCTTTGGGCATCCTCCTTTTCAACATGCCGGGCATCGATTTGTCCAATGCCGCCCGTGAACATGATCGGCTTAATCCAGGCCCACCGCTCACCGTTTTGAAGCCTTTGGTCAAAGGAACGGGTAAACCCGAGAATCACAGGCTCGCCAAACTTATTCCCATAATCACTCGCCCCGTCGCTTCCCCTTATTTCGATGGTAAGAGGGGAAGCCAGGCTCGCCGGATAAACAGACCTCTCGTCTTCCCAGGGCAGGTCGTAACCGGGAATGAGCAAGTTCGCTACGCAGTACGCCGCTGTTCCGGCAACCACCAGGCCCCCTCTTCCCGTCGCCTGGATGTCTCGGATCCGCCCACCCGTCCCTGTCTCAGCACCGGGGAAGGGCGCAACTCCCGTCGGAAAATTGTGCGTCTCAGCGGTGAAAAGGATGTGGTAGTGCACCTGCTCTTTCTTGAAAGGTGCTGGTCGTCCGGGTTGCTCGGGCACAATCGTCCAGCAGTCATAGCCTTTGATCCCGCTAGAATTATCCTTAAATGCAATGATGCTGTTGGAGGGGTTCGCTTTTAAAGTCGACTTGACGATATTCAAAAGCGTCTCCGGCATGATCACCCCGTTGATGATCTGCTTTCCTTTGAAATAGCCGTGCCGGGAGTGCTCACTGTTGGCGTTATCCAGGTCCCTGATTTCGACGATCGTGGGGTTTCTCTTCTCCTCCTTGACAAAATAATCGTAGTAGAAAGCTCGGTCCCACTCATCCATGGCAAGGCCCGGTATTCCTAAGAGAGCGTTCACACCCTTTTCCAAAAAAGGAACCTCAAAAACGGGTTCCGGTTCAATTCCCATTTCGAAGGTCTGCAGCGGTTCCTCATACAGGCATTCAGTCATTCGATCGTGATGCTCCCGAACAAAACGGTCTTTGTCAACTTTCGGAGGAAGATAATAGCGGCGGGAACGTTCGATGCGAACAACTTCATCAAGCCCGCACGTGTGGCAGATGGCGACAAGATTCGTGGAATAGGCTGTCGCAAAATTCATGCGGGGACCGAGTTCCACCGCATCGTGTCCGTCAGGATGGGTTGGATTTGTGGAGACGCTCTCCGATACAAAGCCGTCGGCCAAGAGCTGCCTTAGAACCGCCAGCTGCTTGGCATTCAGGGGGGCGGTCGTCTCCACATTGAAGCAGTACTCGAGTTCCTCATTTCTACGCAAAAAAAAGTGGTACATGCATTTCGTCCTCTCTGGGAGCTTAACTCCCCTCTATTCCCCCCTTAATTTAAGGGGGGATGAAGGGGGTTATTTGTTGGTAAGTTCTCAATAAAAAAGCCTTCGGGCTGGACCGCTCTCGTAAAAGACCTGCCCTTCTCTAAGATAAATGTGCCGATGGACGACTAAGTTTAAAATATAACTTTGCCAGGCGCGTTCTTTTTCGTTCACCCTCTTAGCAAGGGTCTCAGGATCATCGTCCGGTCTGATCAGCACCGGCATCTGGAAGAGTATGGGACCATGATCGTAGGCGGTCTCATCCACAAAGTGCATCGTCACTGCGCTCTGAGTGATCTCGCCTCGATGATAAGCGGCCATGACCGCTTCGTGGACATGATGTCCGTACATTCCCGGTCCACCAAACCGCGGCAGTGGCCCCGGGTGGATATTTACCGTTTTCGATGGATCGAGCCCTCTGACGAACTTGAGCCATCCGGAGCACATGACAAAGTCAGCCTCATACTTTTCGAAAAAGCTCCGGTAACCCTTGGCATCAAAGGGTCCCGGCCAATACTCAAAAGAGACATGAAGAGCGTCTGCTCTTTTAAAAACGCCACCCTGTGGGTGATTCGAAATGACGCCGACGATTTCTGCGTTCAGGACAGGTGGATTCGTTCGGGAAAATTCGACCAGCTCTTGAAACCCAGAGCCTCCACCCTTCTGATCGCCACTCGCAAATACTAATACCCTGACCTTTCTGCTGTTCGACTTCATCTCTTGTCCCTCATGAGACCGCGGTGCTGATAACGGTCAACTAACCTTTCTATAATTTGGCGATCCCTCCCATTTGCAGATTAAATCATTTGCAAAAAAAGTCAACCCTTCAACTCCTCAAGGTCCTTCGACTGCGCTCAGGACAAGCGCCTGAGGTTTGTTCAACCTGCCTGCCGGTAGAAAGAGGTTTACTCTGAACAATTAGAATTTAGCAATAGAGAATTTGGGGAGGATGAAGGGAACGCATATATGCGTTCCCACATAAAAAAAGAGGCGACGATCTGGATGTCGTCGCCTCAATGAATGAAGGAGGCTGGGACTGGAGTGTTATATCCTTTTGGGACGACTCAAAGTGGAAAAACCCCTTAAACCCATTTGAAAAGTTTGGCAAAGAAATAAGAGATGGAAAATAGGTTCGTAAAAATCAGAGCCCAGATCATCACTCTCTCGATATTGATCTCAACCCTCTTAACTTCTCTTTTTCCCTCGACGCTCAATGTCTGATTCTGGCTCATTCTCTTCTCCAATGTTCATCAAACGTTGAATCGTACGATTTTGAACAATTAACGAATTTTCAGGCTATTCTCCAAGTCGGGTCTTTATAATCCTTAGAACTGCAAAAGCCCCCACAATAATTAACCAAATGACGAAAAAATTGATCATTGCAAGCTCCCTGACCCAAAAGTTCATTAGAAGTAGAACCTCCTTGTGCCTCCGTATCAAGCAAGGCTCGTGCCAAATTGGATTTCGTTCCCATAAGGACCAAATCTCTTTGAAATTTAAACGGATTTTTAAAAGTAGGTTTTTTTGAGGTCCTAAGCCTTCGGTGAAAAAATGTAGAATTTCTGAGGAAATCCACCTAATTTTTTGAAATTATATAGGAATTTGATTCTAGACAAAAAGTCACTGAATGTGGAGAAGTCGGCAGTTAAAACGGTGAGGAGACCATTTACGATGAAATCGTCAAAAGTCCGACTCCGTGTCATTTCGAGGAGCACCTGCCTACCGGCAGGCAGGTAGTGACGAAGCAATCCTACGAAATCAGCCATTTATGAAATACGAGAGTGCATCGGTTTGCTCGGAATGACCACATTTGAGACTTTTTACGAGAACATTATTTATTCTTAAACCCCATCACGGTAACCTAATAATTTCTCTTGCTTCCCTGGGGCTTGCCACCTCTCTTCCAAACTCGCCGGCAATTCTAACGACCCTCTCTACCAGCTCTGCATTGCTTTTGGCCAGAACGCCCCTCGAGTAATAGATGTTATCTTCCAGTCCCACCCGGACATGTCCTCCCATGATCATCCCCATCATTACCATGGGAAGTTGACCCGGTCCAATGCCGATCACGGACCAGGTCGAGCCGTGTGGAATGATTTCCGAGAGATGAAGAAGGGATTTCGGAGTCGCTGGCATTCCGGCGGGCGTCCCCAAGACAAATTGGAAGTGAAGGGGAGGTCTGAGAACCCCTTTCTCAAGGTATCGAAGGCATGTGTTGACCATCCCTACTTCAAAGACCTCAAGTTCTGGCTTGATTCCTTTAGCGAGCGTTTCCTTAGCAAGTGCCTCCAGGAATTCAGGAGGATTGAGGAAGACATGCTCCCCCATATTGATTGAGCCTGCATCAAAAGAGACCAGCTCCGGATTCAAGGAGAGGGGAATGAGTCTTTCTGCAATCGGCAGGTTACGACCCGGAATCCCGCTTGTAGTCAGACAGAGGATGGCATCTGTTTCGCTACGAATGCGATCCAGCACTTCCTTAAACAGAGCCAGATCTTGAGTCCCCAATCCTGTCTTCGGGTCCCTAACATGAATATGAAGGATGGAAGCACCAGCTCTCCAGGCTTCGATCCCAGAGCGGGCAATCTCTTCAGGCGTGATGGGAATATAGGGCGTCTGCTTCCGTGTGATCCGAGAACCCGTAATACCCACACTGATGATTAGCTTGTCCATCAATCTATCCCTGGGAAATTGGAATACTCGAAGAATGGAATGACGCGTAAGAAACTGTCATCATTTTTTTGAGGTCTTCGTCAAATCCAATATTCCATTACTTCATTGAACCTTACATCCCCAGATACGCCTTCTTTATATGTTCGTTCCCCAAGAGTTCCTGAGAACTACCCTGAAGCGTAATTCTTCCGGTTTCAAGTATATAACCACGGTCACTATGACGAAGGGCGAGGGTGGCGTTTTGCTCAATCAATAGGATGGTGACACCCTCGTGGTGCAGCCTCCCAATTGTCCCATATATCTCCTTTGTAATTAAGGGAGAGAGGCCGAGAGAAAGTTCGTCATTGAGCAACAGGGAGGGTTTCGACATCAAAGCCCGGCCTATGGCAAGCATCTGCTGTTCACCGCCACTGAGCGTCCCTGCAATCTGCTCTCTCCTCTCTCTCAATACCGGGAAAAGCGAATAAACCCATTCGACCGTCTCTTTGAGGGAGGCCCGGGCTCGGTCCGGGTAGGCTCCCATTTCAAGGTTTTCAAAGACCGTCATATCCTTGAAGATCCGCCTCCCCTCCGGAACACAGGAAACTCCCATTCTTGTGATATCGAAGGACGGCTTTAAGCTGATCTCTCTTCCTAAAAAGCGGATCGCTCCCGACCTTGGGTGATGAATACCGAGGATCGATTCAAAGAGCGTCGTCTTGCCGGACCCATTAGACCCCAAGACGGTGACGATCTCGCCTTTTTCAACCTTCAGGGTGAGATCCCACAGGATCTGCGCCTCCCCCCTGAAGATGTTGATCCTGTTGACCTCAAGCATCCGACTCTCCGAGATAAGCCTCGATCACTCTGCGATCCGACACAACCTCTTCGGGTCTCCCCTCCTTGATCTTCTCCCCTTGATCCATCACGATGATCCGGTCCGAGGCTTTCATAATGGCACCCATCACATGTTCAATCCAGAAGATCGTCACCTTCAGTTTCCCGCGAATGGTCTCAATCAACTCGAGGGCCTGGAGAATCTCCGAGGGATTGAGGCCTGCTAAGACCTCATCCAGAAGAAGAACTTTTGGCTTTGAAGCCAAAGCCCTCGCCACCTCGAGCCTCTTCTTCTCGATCAGGGTAAGATCCTTTGATAGAGTCTCCGCGAACCGGTCGAGACGGACGGTCTCCAGCAGTTCCCTCGCCTCTTTCCTCTTGCTCTCCTTTCCCCGATCCCGTTCCTCTCTCCCCAGAATGCCGACCAGGACGTTTTCGAGACACGTCATCTTCAGGAAGGGCCGGACGATCTGAAAGGTCCTGGCGACACCCATCCGGCAGATCTCAAAGGACTTGTAGCCCGTGAGGTCGTTTCCAAGGAAAGTGATCTTTCCCGAATCCGGAGGAAAGATCCCGCTGATCAGATTGAAGAGTGTGGTCTTCCCGGCCCCGTTCGGACCGATGAGTCCGATGATCTCACCCTCGCCGAGGGAAAAATCGACTTTTTTGACTGCGGTCAGCCCACCAAAAGATTTCGTCAAACCCCTTCCTTCAATCAACACACCCATCCCCTAACCCACCTTTTTTTGAAGATGCCCATCAACCCTTCTGGCGCGAATCGAGCCATGGCCAGCGCCACCAGTCCAAAAAGAAGGACATGATACTCCCCGTAGATTCGAATATATTCAGAGAGAATTTCCAAAACGAAAGATCCAATGATCGGTCCTGCAAAACTACCCATTCCACCGATGACAGCCATTGCCAGGACTAAGAACATCTGGCCCAAGGAAGGGATGTCTGGCGTGATGAGCATGAGATAATGACCATAAAGCCCCCCTGCCAGTCCAGCCATGGCACTCGAAATTGTGAAGGCAAGAACGCGCACCCGAATCGTGTTGATCCCGGAAGAGGAAGCGGCCAACTCATCGTTCAATACCGCCCGGAACGTCAACCCCATATCGGAATGGGTGATCCAGTAGATCAAGATAAGGAGAAGGACGGTTATGATCAAAAAGAGATAGTAGTAACTCGTCTTCGAGTATTCAGCGAAAAAACCCGGCACCTGCAGCCCCATCGTTCCCCGCGTCCAGCGATCCTCATTGGTGATAATGATCCTGAGGATTTCCGAAAAACCGAGGGTCGTCAGGGAAAGATAGATGCCCCCCATCCGGATGCAAAGGTAGCCCAACCCAAGTCCTAATAAGGCAGCCATCCCTATTCCAATGAGGATCCCGAGCCAGGGGGGAAGGCCCAGGTAGACCGCCAGCATTCCTGAGGCATAAGCCCCCACTCCTGAAAAAGCTGCATGAGCAAAGGAGATCTGTCCCGTAAAACCTGCAATCAGGTTCCAGGAGGATGCCATCATTACATAGAAGAGGCTGATGATCATTACGTGAAGCCAATACTGGGTCAGAAAAAAAGGTGGAAAAATGGCGATGACGATAAATAGAATGGGTATCCAGAGTTTTTTTATGTTCATCTTTTACACAATTCAAGTACTAATGTTTAGATCTTTCTTCTCTATGCCCCATCCTCTATGCCCGATGCTCTATGCCCAATGCCATTAAGTCCTCTGCCCGAAAAGCCCCCAGGGTCTGAAAACCAGAACCAGGATCAAAATGATGAATCCGAAAATATGTC
>CAYMTD010000070.1:0-9037 GCA_964393245.1 uncultured Syntrophaceae bacterium | reverse complement strand
TGTTCTTGTAAGCGATGAACTTGACGCCTGATGATCTTGCCGTCTGTTGGTCCACCTCAGAATCTCCCACAAAAAGAGTCTCTTCTTTCTTCACGCTGAGGGTTTGAAGAATCTTTTCGATCGACTCCGGGTGGGGCTTTGGGTTTTTGACATCGAGCGCCGTGACGACCATTTCGAAAAAAGGCCAGAGGTGGAACCTGTCCATAATATGTTTCATCGAAGTTGTTCGATTCGTATTGATCGCCCGCAAGATTCCATTCGTCTTCAAAAGATTCAAGATCTGAAAGAGATGGGGCTCCATTTTCAAGTAGATAATGTAGTCTCTCAAATCGATCTGCTTCAGCATTTCCAAGGCCTTCTTTTCCAGACCATCATCCTTTTCAAAAATGAGATGGATGGTTTCGTAAACTGTGTGCGTATGAACATAGTTGACCTCCTCATCGCTCAGCGGCATCCTGCCCACTAAAGCACAGAGGTCGTTGTATAGCTTTTTATTCGCCTCGATCGAATCGAAGAGCACTCCGTCACAGTCGTAGATGACACAGCGGATTCTCGATTTTGGGATTTGGGGATTCATATGAGACAGGTTCCCAATGTTTTTCGATTCCGTCATTCCCGTGAAAACGGGAATCCAGGATTATTGTTGAAAAAAGATATGGATTCCTGCCTCCGCAGGAATGACAAAAAAGTTTGCAGATTAACCTATAAAATCACTTCCTCACCTACCAGGACAAGTCCTTCCCGGATCTGTCCGTCCATGTAATGATAGATCTTAGCCTCGCTATTCTTCTCAACCAGATAGAGCATATCGTTGGTCTGTTCGATCTTTAAAACCTTCTCTGCTGGGTATTCCATCAGCATCCCGATCAACAACCGGTTAACCACCCGGTGGCCAACGATCAGAATTTCTTCTCCCTCATGGACCTGCAGGAGCCTTTCCACAAAAGGTCTCACTCGGCTCGCCACATCCGCATAATTCTCCGCTCCGGGTATGCGATAGACGAACCGGTCATCTTTAAACCTCTCCCACTCTGACTTCAGCTCCTCATCAAAGTGATGAAGGAGTTTTCCCTCCAGAATTCCAAAGGCGATCTCATCCAGCTCGGGTTGGCTCTGGATGGCGAGCCCCAAGTGATTCGCAAGAGGCTCTGCAGTCAGAATGGACCTCTGTCGGGTGCTGGTGTAAATGGCGGACAGAGGACGATCTTTAAGATGATGGCGCAGCTCTAAGCTCTGGAGATAGCCCTTGGGGCTCAATCCGGGATCGCTTCGCCCCTGTATCCTCCCCTCCTCATTCCATATTGTCTCCCCATGCCGCGCGATGTAGATCTTAATCAATTCCAACAAACCTCCTTTTCTCTTCTTCTGAGGCCAATTCTGCACCACGGTTTTTGGTTTGCACAAATAGATTTAATATGTTTTCATTGCGATTTGCAATAGAGTGGAATTATTTTCTCACGCTTAGAACCCAGGGATGGATTGACGTGGTTCAGGTTTGATCTGCTTCGAGGTCACCAAACCGCCTGGGACCACTGTCAATTTCCAGGAATTCCCTCTGGACTCCGTCGAACGGGACACCCATACGCGGGAAGCGATCTCAATTTTGTCAAATGCAGCACAAAAAGTATTCAAGGGGAGCCTCTTTTTAGAAAATGATTTGTCCACATTTCGGTCTATTTTACACAATTTGCCTCGAATGACCACAACTTCTCTTTGGCATCCTTTTTGAATTCTTGATTGAAAAGAGCCCCTTCCCGGGTGAAAAACATTTTTAAAAAAGGAGGGTCCCCGATGAGAAAGCTAATGATCATCTTATCTGCCTTCTCGCTCGCAGTCGTCTTTGGTTGTGCCACCTCTAAAACGGATTGTCCGGTCTACGTGGCCAACCCAAATTGTAAATTGGTCTCTTTTAAGCCCGGTGCCGAGCCAGATGGCTATAATGGTATCAAATGGGAAACAAAGTTATCCACTCTGGAAAGGATGAAGCATACCCGAACGGATCCAACTCACGGAGGCATAGAATTTTACGTCAGGGAGGGCGATACGTTTAAATTAGAAAATGAAAAACTTAAACCGGTTCAATATGGTTTCTGGCGAGAGAAATTCTATGTGGCTGTGGTCTCTACAAAAGGACCCGAAGAATTTAATGCTCTCAAAGAGACGGTATTCAAAAAATTTGGAGAAGGTTCGAAGCCCTTCGCGAATCGAGAGGAATATCTGTGGGTTGGGAAGAACGTGGTCATGGTCCTACAATACGATGAAAATTTCAAATTGGGAACCTACTACATCAGGTACGATTCGCTGGCGAGAGAGATGGCAAAAAAATGAAGCAAGCTCTCGGATCGTTCAAAAATCATATCTTCTTAAAAGCGGCATCGCAGGCTTCGATGGTTTGATCCAGATCTTTCTGCGTATGGGCCAGAGATAGAAACCATGCCTCAAATTGGGACGGGGGAAGGTAAATCCCCTGTTCCATCATTTCGATAAAGAATTGGGCAAAACGTTTTGTATCACTCGTCTTGGCTGTGCGATAATCCTTTACCGGGCCTTCTGTAAAAAAGAGGGTGAACATTCCCGTCGCATGGTTGATCGTGACGGGAATTCCGTTCTCCTCGGCTTTCTCCAAAATGGCCTCCGTCAGATAAGAGGTCTTCTTCTCCAGATCCTGATAGACCTTTTTCGACTTGAGGAGCTCCAACGTCACCCTCCCTGCGGTCATGGCCAGGGGATTTCCTGAGAGTGTTCCAGCCTGATAGACGCCCCCAAGGGGAGCAATTTTCTCCATGATCTCCCTCTTTCCGCCATACGCCCCCACTGGAAGGCCTCCGCCAATGATCTTCCCCAAACAGGTGAGATCGGCCCTGATCTCGTAAAGCTCCTGGGCCCCCCCATAGGCCACACGAAATCCGGAAATCACCTCGTCAAAGAGAAGGAGTATTCCCTCCCCAGTGCAGATCTTTCTCAATCCCTCTAAGAATTCTTTCTCCGGCAAAACCACACCCATATTTCCTGCAATCGGTTCGACGATGATAGAGGCAATCTGCCCAGGGTATTGGTGAACAAGAGATTTTACCCCTTCGAGATCGTTATAGGACGCCGTTAGCGTTTGCTTTGCCAGATCCTCTGGGACTCCAAGGCTATCTGGAATTCCGAAAGTGGTAGCTCCTGAACCCGCTTTTACCAGAAGGCTATCCCCATGGCCATGGTAGCATCCTTCGAATTTGACGATCTTATCCCTTCCCGTATACCCCCTGGCCAAGCGAATCGCACTCATCACCGCTTCCGTTCCCGAACTCACCATTCTCACCAATTCCATAGAAGGAAAGGCCTTCTTCACCTGCGCAGCGAGGTCAACTTCCAGCATGGTTGGGGCACCGTAACTTGTCCCTTTCGGAATCGCCTTTTTCAGCGCGGCCACCACTGCTGGGTGAGCATGGCCTAAAATCATCGGGCCCCAGGAACCAACAAAGTCAATATATTCGTTTCCGTCTATGTCCCAGATCTTCGATCCTTTGGCTCGGTCAACAAAGGTGGGGGTAATGCCCACGGCCTTAAAGGCCCTAACCGGGCTGTCCACCCCTCCCGGAATCATCTCCAATGCCCGTTGGTAAATTGCAATCGATTTCTTCCTTTTCATTGATGATCTCCCAATCTTTTCACACTTACTATATTTATCGTATAATTTAATAGAATTTGCTTCCGAATTGCAATAGCAAATCTACCCGAACCCATCCTGGATGGATTGAGACTGGAATCCAGGAATAGGTTGCCTTTATTTCGTGAATGCTTTAATATTTGAAAGATTTTGGAAAGAGATCCGTTCTGGTATTCATTCTTGGAGAAATCTCGACAAGATTTACAAGAGAATCTATGCCTATCAGAGAGATCAACGAATAGATGAAGGCTTCTTCCTTGAATTGAAGAACAGATTTTGAACCTAATTCCGTTGGGAGGGAAAATGCACCAAGGAAAACTTTCCGGGGTCTTTGCCCCGATTACCACTCCATTTAATGAAGAAGGGGATCTTCTCCTGAGACAGCTTTCCTCCAACATTCAGAAACTCAACTCAAGCCGGCTTCGGGGCTACCTGGTTTTGGGAACGAATGGTGAATTTCGTAGCCTATCGAGTCACGAACAAGCGGAGGTGCTGAGAACAGTTGTCCAATCGGCCTCATCCGATAAGGTCATCATGGCAGGAACCGGTGCAGAATCCACGAAGGTTTCGATCGAACTCTGTCATCAAGCTGCAGAGATCGGTGCCCACTATGGGAGCCTGATCACCCCGTTCTTTTTTGCCAAAAAAATGTCGGATGCTGCGCTCATTCAGCATTTTGTTCAAGTTGCAGAAAACTCCCCTATTCCTGTCCTTCTATACAATAATCCTGGGGTAACAGGCATCACACTGTCGACAGCGGTCATCAAGGAAGTCTCCTCACATCCAAAGATTGTAGGGATGAAGGATAGCTCCGCTGGGAACCTAAGCGCCTATATCCTCAATGCCAAGCCGGGGTTTTCTCTGTTAGCGGGATCGGCCAATTTCTTCTTTACGGGATTGCTCATGGGTGCGGTGGGCGGCGTCCTCTCGCTGGCCGATGCCTTTCCAGAACCCTGCTGCAAGCTTTATGATTTGGGGGTGAAGGGCCAATTGAACGAGGGCCGCGAACTTCAGTTTCAGCTCATGGAACTCAATCAGAAGGTATCCGGGAAATTCGGTGTCGCGGGGGTGAAGGCAGCGATGGACTTTGCAGGGTTTTACGGAGGTCCGCCTCGGGCTCCTCTTTTGCCGTTGACCGCGAAAGAGAAAAAGAAACTCAGAGAAGACCTCATCGCTTCAGGGTTTTTGAAAATCTGAAATGTGGCGGGCAGCAGCAAAGATCGTAAACTCCGCTCCGAAAACAGGAAAAAAGGCATAGGGCCATCATCGTTGTGCAATCACGCTATTGCTCAACGTGCCAATTCCCTCAATAATGATCTCGATCCTATCTCCAATAGACATAGGCCCAATCCCCGAAGGTGTGCCAGTGGCAATCACATCTCCCGGCAGAAGAGTCATTACCCGGGTAATAAAACTCACGAGTTGATAGGGTGCGAAGACGAGCTGCTTCGTGTTTGAATGTTGCCGTCGCTCTCCGTTGAGATAGGATGAAATGTCTAATTGGCGGGGATCGATATCCGTAACAATCCAAGGGCCGATCGGCGCAAAAGTGTCAAAACTTTTTGATATTGTCCACTGGCCATCTTTGGGCTGGAGATCTCTTGCCGTCACATCGTTGAAACAAGTATAGCCTAAGATATACTCGGCAGCCCTCTCCTCCGGCACTTCCTTTGCCGTCTTTCGAATCACCACAGCCAACTCCGCCTCATAGTCTACTCTTTTTGACATCTTGGGATAGACGATTGGCTCTCCCGGACCAATGACAGACGTCGAGGGTTTTAGAAAGAGAAGAGGTTCTTTCGGGAGTTCCATCTTCACCTCTGCCGCGTGATCTCTATAATTCAAACCCAGAGCGACGATCTTTGAGGGAAGGCAAGGGGAAAGGAGCCTGACCTCTTCAATCTTTTTTGTTTTTGACGAAAGATGGAAGTGCTCAAAAGGAGCTCCCTCCATCTCACGTATATTATTCTCCTCTACCACTCCCCACCTAATGTTTCCACCTTCTTGGTATCGAACGATTTTCATTCTGAGATTCCTTTCGTCGTTTTTCTAAATTTATGTTGCCGCTGCCTTCACGTTGCGCAATAATAACGCCTTACGCACTTGCTTTAGGTCATTGGAAACTTCGTAACTATTTGATCACGGGTGCTTGGGGATCGGTGATTTATCACCTTTTCAACCCCAACACTTCTTGCCTATAGTAAAGACTGTTCATTGGATCTGAGGGTTGGGTTGCCGGAAGCGTTCATCTGTTTTATCTCGTTAGTCATTTATCATACGACGCCGTAATTCACTGGTTCATTCCCCTTAAACAGAACAACGCCTTCCTCCTTTGCCCTTTTTATCATATTGGGCGCAAACCCCCTTCGGCTGAAAAGGCAATAGAAATCTTTCCTGCCTTTTCCTCCCCATTCGATCTTTTGAGACTTCAATTTCAATTCATCCAAAATATCTGTTCCAACGGGTTTTTCGCTCCATTTGACCTCACCAAACAGAATTGAATTCAATTCCTTATTGATTCCGACAAGATCGATCTCTTCATTCCTATTCCACCATCTCCCGACAGATGTAAACGTGAAAAATCTATCCATATACCTCCACACAGTTTCGCCAGCGACTTTTTCATAAAGGAAGGAAAGATATTGTGGCAATTCCCTTTGGATGCCATTTAATACATTTTCCATCTTATCCAGTTCTATTTCCGCGCGGTTCGGAAACACAAATCTAAACCAGAATCGGAAGAATTCGTCTGTGATCCGATACAGCCCCCTCTTGCTCTTCAGCGGTTTCTCCTCTGTGACCGGGACTTCCCGTGTGACCATCTTAAGGTCTGAGAGAACAGTAAGGTACTTATTGGCAGTAGGCTGTGAGATACCCGTGGCATTAACGATTTCTGATAGTTTCTGTTTCCCCTGCGCAATCGCCTGAAGAAGAGAAAAATAGTATCTCGGCTCTCTTAACTCTTCCCGTAAGACGAATTCCACTTCGTCATAAAGCATCTCTCCTTTTTTTAAGACATGGTCTCTAAGATTGCTGATAAAATCCTTTTCGACCGAAAATTGTAGCCAATAGGCAGGGACCCCACCTGCGACAGCGAAGTGTTGTAGTTTGTCCTCAAAGTCTTTCTCCTTCCTGAATTGTCCGGCACACTCAAACGTCATCGGATCGACTCGCCACTGACCTGTTCTTCTCCCATAGAGTGGCGCCCTGTATCCCAAGACCTCGGTCTCCATCATCCCAATGCTCGACCCTAATAAGATAAGGTAGATATTGCTTTTTGACCAATACTCATCCCAACCCTTCTGAAACAGACTGGGGATTCCGGTATTGGACTGAATCAGGTAAGGAAATTCGTCTATCACGAGAACCAATCTTGGGGACTTCTCACTAATGTATCTAAAACTTTCTTCCCACCCCCCGAACCCCCTTGTTTCAAGAAGGGGTTCTTTAAAGAATCGGCCAACAGCCGAAGAGAATCTTCTCAACTGGTCTGACTCACTGGTGCTTTCCGAAAGGAAATAGATGTGGGGCTTACCTTTGATAAATTGCTTCACGAGCTCAGTCTTTCCAATTCTCCGCTTCCCCCAGAGGACGATGAGCTGAGGTTTCTTTTCCCTCCATTTGCCCTCAAGAAAAGCCAATTCCTTTTCTCTATTGATGAATTCCAAGATTCCTCCATGAGTTATACTTTAGAGTATTATACTCATAAGTATATTAAGAAGCAAGAATGAAAAAAAGAGGCCGATGGCCTCACAAAAAATGCATCAGTGAGTATGATTCAAAGAAATCATTGATCTATCATAGAACCAGACGTCTGCTTAGACGGTTACGAAGCCCTTCTTTTTAACCCCAACACATCCTGCATGTCATAGAGACCGTTGGGCTGGTCGACTACCCAGAGGGCTGCCCGGATGGCGCCTCGGGCGAAATTGTCCCGGCTGTGAGCCCGGTGGATGACCTCCAAACGCTCACCGATTCCTCCGAAGAGGACGGTGTGCTCCCCCACGATATCTCCCGCCCGGATCACCTGCATTCCGATCTCTTCCTTGGTCCGCTCCCCGACCATCCCTTTTCGACCGTAGACCCCCACCTTTCCGAAATCCCTTCCGATTGCGTTGGCAATCAACTCGCCGAGTTTGACTGCCGTTCCGCTGGGAGAGTCCTTTTTCAAACGATGATGAGCCTCAAAGATCTCTATGTCATACTCAGGACCCAAGACTTTGGCCACCTCTTGAACGATGCGAAACATCACGTTCATCCCGACACTCATGTTAGGGGCGAGAACACATCGAACATTCTTGGAAAGCTCTTTGACCTTATCCATCTGCTCCGAGCTCAACCCGGTCGTGCCAATGACGACCGCCAGGCCGGTTTCTTTGGCGAACGCCAAACTTTCGATGGAGGCTTGAGGGGTACTAAAGTTGATGATGACATCCCCCCCTTCGCTCTTTAACGTCCCTTCCAATGGCACACCCAACTGTCCCAAGCCGATCACTTCTCCAATGTCCCTTCCAATCGAGAGATGATCCGGTCTCTCCACGGCTCGAGCGAGTTTCATCGAAGGGGTCTCCTTGATGATATGAATGATCCTTCCCCCCATCCTGCCCGCGGCTCCAACAACGATCGCTCTGACCTCTTTCATTCGTAAGCCTCCTCCCACATCTCTCCTTCGTAAATGATGTGGACATCCCCTTCAAAAAATACGTTCCTGACCTGATCGGACTCTATCTCGAAATGGACGATTAGTATCTCTCCTCCCCTCGTTTTGACGGATACCGGTGATTTCACGAACCCCTTAAAGGCAGAAACCAATGCGGAGGCTACAACACCCGTCCCACAGGCCAACGTCTCGTCTTCCACTCCCCGCTCATACGTGCGGACAGAGAGACGGGAACCATCCTCCACTTTGACGAAATTGGCATTGGCTCCCGCTGGGGCATAATGGGGATGGAATCGGATGACCCTCCCCATGTCGACTACATCCACATGGTCAAGATTTTTTAAGAATAATACAGCATGAGGAACCCCTGTGTTAATGCTCGATAGCGTCAGCTCCTTCCCTTCGATGGAAATCTTTTCGTCCAGCTTCAGGCTGTGAGGCTTGGTCAGTTCCAGTTTCACCCGTTTTCCATTCACTTCAGCAGAGATGATCCCTGCCAGGGTCTCAAATTTCAGTGATGGCCCGGCAATTCCTTTCAGGTGGGCGAATCGAGCCACACACCTCCCTCCATTACCACACATCTCCCCTTCGCTTCCATCCGAATTGAAGAATCGCCATTTGAAATCAGCCCTCTTCGATTCCTCGACCAGAATGAGCCCATCAGCACCCACAGAGACCCTTCTCCGACAGACTTTACGGGCAAACTTCTTCATCCGATCTTC
>CAYMTD010000069.1:6652-9078 GCA_964393245.1 uncultured Syntrophaceae bacterium | reverse complement strand
ACTCTACCAACTGGCAAAAGAGTTTGGAATTCTTTTCGTCGCTGATGAGGTTCAAAGTGGAATGGGAAGGACCGGCAGGATGATGGCCATTGAACACTGGGGGGTTGTGCCGGATATCATCGCCCTGGCAAAAGGACTCGCCTCCGGGATGCCTCTGGGAGCCACCGTTGCCCAGAGTGAAGTGATGGATTGGGTTCCTGGATCCCATGCCAGCACATTTGGAGGCAATCCCATCAGTTGCCGGGCTGCTCTGGCAACGATTGAACTCCTGGAGCAGGGGCTGATTGAAAATGCATCTCGGATCGGCGGCTACATCCTTGAAGAGTTGAGACACCTCGAGAAAGAGTTCGAGATGATCGGTGACATCAGGGGAAAGGGCCTGATGATCGGTGTTGAGCTCGTCAGAGATCGGGAGACAAAAGAAAAGGCGGTCGAGGAAAGAAACGAGGTCATTCAGGCCTGTTTTGAAAAGGGACTTCTTATCCTGGGATGCGGTGAGAACGTACTTCGCCTCATCCCGCCTCTCATCATCACACAGATCGAAGCTGACACAGCCCTGACGATTCTCGAAGAGGTTTTTAGAAAGGTAAGACGAAGATAAAACCCGCCCTGGATCAGGGCTGCTTTAACATCTGGACAAGTTCGTCGCAAGTGATAAGGTAGGCAAAGCCAAACCCCAAGTTTTTCAACGTGGCCAGATGAAGTTCACTCCTTCGGGTGGCTGTCCCGTCGATCAAAAAGAAGACTCGGTAATCCCTCATAAAGGCATCCCGCGCCGTCGTCTCACAACAGAGGTTCGTCATCACCCCCGAGATGATCAGGTCTCGAACTCCTCTGGATCGGAGAATGTTATCGAGATCGGTTTCAAAGAAGGCGCTGTAACGTTTCTTCGCAATCGTTGTATCATTCGGTTTGATCTCCATCTCGGGAAGAAATTTCCAATCCTCTGTTCCACCGACAATCAGCTCTCCCCACCATCTTCCTAATATTCCTCCATCCGAATCTGGATGGGTATGACCATGCTGGGTGAAGAGGATGGGAATATTTTTTAGCCGGCAGGCCTGCATCACCCTCAAAATGTTCTTCAGAACAGGCTGGGCAATCCGTTGAAAATAATTCTGCATGTCAATCGCCAGGAGGGCGCAATGGCGGGGATCAATCTGAGCCTTCCTTTCCCGGTAGGGTTTCAATTCTCTTAAGATCTTTTCGAGATCGAACTTCATCCCTTTTTCCAGCGGGGGTTATCAATCAGAACGGGTTGTCCCCCTCTTTCCACAAGGATCTTGACGAAGCCGGTCCTCTCAATATCGCCATAGTTATGGCCGGCATCTCCAGGATAGACAGCGAAGAAGACAAAAGGGCTCTTTCCCGTATTGACCATCCGATGTCCCCAAAAAGGAGGGATATAGGCAATGACCCCCGGTCGAATGGAAAACGCTTCGAAATCTCCTCTCTCGGTCTGCATTAGGAGCATTCCCTCTCCTTCCAATCCCAGATAAGCCTCCGAGGTATCGGGTCTTCTGTGATAATGTCCCTTCGTCATGAAATATTCCCCTCCAATCGTTCCAGGACGGATGGAGGTGGTCGCCAACTGGAGATGGCCATTTTCTTCAGGCAGTATTTTCTCGCTGAAGGAGTAGATGATAGGGTCCTCTTTTTCGAGAATTCGAAGTTCTTCTTTGGTGTCGAGAAACATCCCCTTCATGTCACTCAACTTTCTTATGTTGGTTCGGTCATGAGGGGTAAGATCCCCGGTTTTAAAATTAAGCTGCATGAAAAAAGGTCTCATGAGCAACCTTTCCTCCTCTCCCTAAGTGGATACCTCCTGTAATCTAACAGAGAAAAGGGAGCGAAGGCAACCCCAAACCGAACTGTTGACATCCTCGATTTGAATAGAATAAAATGAGGGCTTGTCGGGAGATAGGAGAACTTCAAATGAGAAGGAGGTGAAAGAGAGAAGGATTGTATTTTCATATTCGAAAGGAGGGAAGGACGATGAGAATTAGAATTCCTATTTTTTCTTTGGTTATTCTTGTTCTATCAATTTCAACAAACCTTTGGGGCGCTGAAAAGGAGGTTAAGATTGGGGTTCTCTATCCCCTCTCCGGTGCTGCAGCAACGATTGGAAGAGACTTGCAAAGGGCTGCAGAAATGACGGCAACAGAGCTGGTGAACAATAAGAAGCCGGAAATTGATCTTCTCATGACAAAATGGGGAGGTATCCCAGGCCTGGGTGGGGCCAAGATCAAACTGATCTTTGCCGACCACCGTGGGGAGCCAGATCGCGGAGCCGATTTGGCCAAACGCCTCATCGAAGATGACAAAGTGGTTGGCCTGATGGGGGCCTACCATAGTTCAGTGACCAAGACCGTCAGTGCGGTGGCTGAACGGTACGGAGTCCCCATGATTAACGATTCCTCCACCTC
>CAYMTD010000069.1:2002-6552 GCA_964393245.1 uncultured Syntrophaceae bacterium | reverse complement strand
AAACCTGACTGTATGCTATTTGCCTCTTATCTTTCGGATTCCATCCTCATGATCCGCACCTTAAAAGGGATGAAAGCCTCACCACGTTTCCTCTGGGGACAGAATGCGGGGTTTGAAATGGCCGACTTTCCAAAGACCCTGGGAGCGGATATTAACGGTGTTTTAACCCGTACCGTCTTCATCGCAAAGCTCGCCAAGGTCAAGAGGGTGGCGGGACAGATTAATGAGGTCTATAAAAAGAAATTCGGAGATGATGTGACAGGAGCCACAGGTCGGTCGGTCGTCGGAGTTCAGACGTGGGCCTATGTGCTAAACCGGGCCGGGTCAACCGATCCGAAAGCGATCCAAAAGGCATGCAATGAGATTAATATCCCAGGATATGAGTTGGTCATGCCATGGGATGGAATCAAGTTTGATTCCACGGGCCAGAATGTTTTAGGCAGGGGCTTGATCGGACAGTACCAATGGAAAGAAGGAAAGGTGGATCTGGAAATCATCTATCCTTTCGACCTAGCCACAGCCAATATGACCTATCCCTTCCCGGGATGGAAGTAGAACAAAGAGGGCGGGAGGGCGAAGTTTCGAACTCCTGCCCTCTTGAATTTCAAATCTTAAAATCCCAATGTCAAAAGAATGCCAAATGAGATTCTTGTCATGCCGAACTTGTTTCGGCATCTCATTTGAACTTTGGCATTTGACATTTTGAGTTCCAACCTATGATCATTCTCGATGCAATCCTTCAAGGAATTTTGATGGGCCTTCTCTTCGCCCTGGTGGCCCTCGGTCTGACCATCATCTTTGGTGTCATGGACATTGTCAATTTCGCCCATGGCGAATTCCTGATGATCGGGATGTTCACGGCTTACTGGACAAGCCTGCTTCTCCATATTGACCCTCTCATCACCCTGCCTGCCTCTGCCGTCGTGGGCATGCTCCTTGGGTTGGCCTCCTATTACTGGCTGGTCAAATATCTCCTCCGGGGACCGATGATCGCTCAACTTTTCGGAACCTTTGGTTTGATGCTCTTTCTTAGGTATTTAGCCCAATTTCTTTTTGGGACAGATTACCGAATTGTTCAAAAGGGATTGCTCGTGGGAAAGAGTCTTTCATTAGGTCCTTTCATTTTGGATTGGACCAAACTTTCCGCAGCCATTCTCAGCCTCCTTGCATTCCTCCTTGTTTACTACCTCCTTCATCGTACCAAACTGGGAAAGGCCCTCCGGGCAACGGCTTTGAATAAGGAGGCAGCCGGTTATATGGGAATCCGGACCGATCGGATGAACGCCTTAGCCTGGATGATCGGCGGTGGTACCGTGGGTATTGCTGGAGGATTGTTGGTGAACTTCTGGTATGTCTACCCCACAATCGGACTCCTTTTCGTGATGATTGCATTTGCATCGGTTGCCCTAGGCGGATTTGGAAGTATCAAGGGAGCCTTTTTCGCCGGAGTTCTCATCGGGATGATAGAAATGTTATTTCCGGTCTTCGGTCATCTGATCGGCTGGGATTTCTTGGGGCCGCATTTCAAATTCACGGTGGTCTATTTTGCCTACTTTGTTATCGTCGTTTTGAGACCCCAGGGATTGTTTGGATGGAAACACTAAGAGACGCTTTAGATTTCAGCGATTTTTCGAGAGCCGAAAGGGTCGCTCTCGTCCTTTTCAGCCTCCTTCTACTCCTCTTTCCTTGGCTTGGAACAGGGTCCTTTGTCAAGACGGTTGTCATCCAGTTTCTCCTTTTTTCTCTGTTTGGCATGGGATGGAATACCATCGGGGGTTATGGCGGGCAAGTCGAATTGGGCAAAGCGCAGTATGTGGGCATTGGTGCCTATACTGTCGCTTTAATGATGGTCTGGTGGAAAATTCCCTTCTGGGTCTCGATGCCGATCGGCGTGCTCATTGCCCTTGGTTATTCTTTTATCATCGGATATCCTCTCTTTCGACTCAAAGGCCACTATTTCGCCATCGCAACCATCTGTACCTCTCTCGTTCTCCAAGACATCTTCATCAACTGGAAACTGGTGGGGGCAGCTAAAGGAATCGAACTGCCCATTCATGAACATCCAGATTTTCTCTATATGCAATTCAAATCAGATACCTATTATTTCTACTTCATCATGGCACTCTTTTACGCTGGCCTGGTTTATATGAACTGGTTTCGCAAGTCAAAATTAGGTTACCAACTGCGTATGATCAAGGATGATGAGGAGACGGCACAAAGTCTAGGCATTGATGCCCGGTGGTGCAAAATTAAGGCTTATTCGATCGCCTCAGCCTTTGTGGCTGTAGGGGGAGGATTTCTGGCGGTTTACAACCTTTATATCGACCCCTATTCGGTCATGGACTTGGATCTTTCGATCAAGATTGCTCTCATGGCGATGTTAGGTGGAGCAGCCTCGATGTGGGGACCTATCATCGGCGCAGCCTTTCTCGTTCCCCTTGACCGCTTCCTGGGAAGTTGGCTGGGTGGGCAGAGAGGCTTGATTGGTGTCGATTTCATGATCTACTCCGCATTGATCATGATCGTTTCCGCTTACCAGCCCCGGGGCATCTGGGGCATCGTTGAACAGTTTCGAAGGAGGGACAGGTAACCTTGGTATTTCTCCAGGTGATTGATCTCATCAAGGATTTTGGTGGAGTGATTGCCAATAATCACATTTCCTTCGAAATCGATCAGGGGGAAATCATTGGCCTGATCGGCCCCAATGGGGCTGGGAAGACAACCCTATTCAACTGTGTCGTGGGTTACCATAAGCCCGATTCGGGAAAGGTGATTTTTAAAGGGAAGGAGATTACAGGACTTAAACCCTTTATGACCAACCGTGAGGGGATTGGCAGGACCTTTCAGATCATGAAGGTCACGGCAGGGATGACCGTCCTTGAGAACGTGATGGTAGGTGCCTTTTGCAGAACAGAGGACCGTGCTGTTGCCGTAAGAGAGGCGATGGAGATATTGAACTTTTTAGGTCTTGAGGAACTGAAGGGGTTTCACCTTAACGAACTACCCATTGCCAGCCAGAAGAAGGTGGGGTTGGCCAGGGCCTTAGCCACCAAGCCAGAACTTCTCATGCTGGATGAGGTCGCTTCAGGCCTCAACCCTAAAGAGACGGAGGACATGGTCGCCCTTTTGAAACGTATCCACCAGGAGAAAAAGATTACCCTGTTTCTCATCGAGCATGTCATGGAGGTGGTCATGCCTATCTCTCAGCGGGTGATCGTCCTCGATAGCGGTGAAAAGATTGCAGAAGGATTGCCGAAAGAGATTGTCAAGAATGAGCGGGTGATCAAGGCCTATTTAGGAGAGAAGTATGCTAAAGGTTTCTAAAATTGAGGTCCGTTATAGCAACGTCCCCGTCATACACAACGTCTCCCTTGAAGTAAACCAAGGGGAGTTGGTCTCTGTGGTGGGTTCAAACGGCGCAGGCAAATCGACCCTCTTAAAAACGATCACCGGAAGCCTTCACCCCTCCAAAGGTTCGATCCAGTTCAACGATGAAGAAATTTCCCAGCTCTCCACAGCCGACATCGTTCGAAGGGGAATTACCTATGTTCCAGAGGCTCGACTCATCTTTGGACCCCTTACAGTTGAAGAAAATCTGGAATTGGGTGCCTACATCCTCAACGATGTTGAAGAAGCAAAAAAGAATCTGGAGGAGGTCTATCACCTCTTTCCGCGTCTCGCCGAGCGACGTCTGCAGCAAGGGGGAACCCTGAGCGGTGGTGAGCAGCAGATGCTGGCCATCGGAAGAGGATTAATGTCTAAACCAAAACTCCTCATGCTTGATGAGCCTTCCCTTGGCCTGATGCCAAAACTGGTGGATGAAATGCTGGAGGCCGTTGCTCAGTTGAAACAGGCTGGAAAGACGATTCTCCTCGTCGAGCAAAAAGTACGGGAATCCCTTGAATTGGCCGACCGTGGCTATGTTCTTCAGACTGGTCGGACCATCCAAGAGGGGACAGGGAAAGAGCTCCTGAATACGGAAGTCATCCAAAAAGCCTTCTTGGGTTTATAAACATCCCTTTTCTTCCTTCATTCTCAGACAGGAAAACACTGCTTGCCGCCATCGACACGAATGATCTGCCCGGTGATGTATTGAATGCTCACCGTAAATATAACACCAATGTTCCTCAAAAGGACATGACTGATTTGTACGAAAAAACATTACTTGACTTTCAATACGGCTGCTATAGAATTTGGTCAATAAAAATAGAAAGGAGGAACCGGCTATGGCAAGAGTAAGAAAGGTAAAAGAGATTAGGTTGTCTATGCCAAACAGGGTGGGATTACTCTCAGAGGTTACGACCCCCGTCGCAAACGCCAAGGTCAATATCAACGCCATATGTGCCTATGCCTTGGAAAACAATGCCTTTTTCAATTTGATCACGGGCAGCAATGCCAAGGCGAAAAGGGCGCTGGCCCCCCTGGGTTATGAGATAGCAGAAAAGGACGTGATTCAGGTCGAACTGCCCAACAAGCCTGGGGAATTGCAGAAAGTTGCCAAGAAGATCGCCGATGCAGGGATTGACATTGAGTTTATGTACGCAACAACG
>CAYMTD010000069.1:0-1902 GCA_964393245.1 uncultured Syntrophaceae bacterium | reverse complement strand
GAATTACTACCAAAAAAGCGATCGCAATGATAGCGGTAATTTGGGAAGCCGCTGGCGATCCGTCACGGCCTTCGTATTGCGTTCGTATTACTGTACGCTTACGGTTGAGGTTATTCATATGACGACGATTAAGGCAATAGAAGCCAGAGGAAACCTTTATAAATGGCTCGACCAGGCCGGAGAATCCCACGAGCCGATTCAGATTATACAGATAAGAGATCGAATGCTATCTTGATCTCTGAAGACGACTGGTGATCGATTCAAGGGACATTATATCTCCTGTCGATTCCCGACATGAGGGAAGGCATCCGAAAGGGTCTCAAGACGCCTGTTAAGAACCGCAGAGAGAAGCCTGGATGGTAAAGTGGAGGATTGTCTGTACCAGACAACAAGCCCAGAAAGACGCAAAAAATCACCCCAGTAGGCCTCAGGCAAAAAGCCGAAAAAGACCTTGAAGTCCTATCCACAAGAACTTTTCAGACCCCTCCGCCCTTCGAATAGCTGACCGGAGACTTTTCCGGAGCCTATTCGCGTAGGATCAATACCCGGCACCGTCTGGTCTATCAGGTCTTGGAAAGAATTAGGACCATCAAGGTCATTCGAGTGTGGACTCATTACGAATAGGAACCCGGGCTTCATCCAGAAACCGTTGGCCCCTTACAGAGGCACATATAGCGCCTCCTCCTGTGTCCCGCCTTGCTGGACTATGGAGGACAGGGAAGGCAAAGGGCATCGCGCCAGATTCTTGTCAACGAAATATTGCCGTTTAGAAGCATCCATTCGTTTCAGGCAGCTCACCTCAGACCTAACATTCATTCGTCGAATTAGATAGCTGTCCCAGATATCCCAGAACGTCGCCATGCTCAAAATGGACATCATGTAAGATTTTTTGGAGTTGTATTTGGTAACTTGGAGACTAACCTCTTCTCGCTTTTTTGATATCTTCCAAATAGTATTTAATCAATGGTGACATCTCGGGGGGATGCCAATCGGTGTTCTTGGGATCCTCAGGCCAGGTGAACGGAAGATGGAAGACTTCTCCTGGCCTCTTGGCCTTTTCCAGCACCGAAAGGGCCATCAAAAGAACCTTCCTCTGACCCTCCTTATCCCCTACCTGCCCTACCGGCCTGCCATAAGGATACTCAACAGCAGCTGTTCGAGGAATGCCGACAGCCCTATGAAACTCCCATGTGGGGCTTATCACGACGGTTGAGAATCCGGCTTTCTCAAGATCCCTGGCAGCCAGTCCGACGGACTGGCAGCAGAAGGGTCAAGCGGGGGTAAGAAGGACAACTTCCACCCCCTCCTCCTTCATCTTTTTGGAGATGGGTTCGATAGCCTCGTTCAGAAAGTCGGTATTTTCCCATTGGTATCCGTAAAAGGAATAAGAGGAATGGGCAAGACGACCGACCCTTCCTTCCTGTTCGAATTCGGCCATCCGTGCAAGGGGAAGCATGACATTGATATCTTTCTTAATATACTCTGTATTAATATGGAGATGGTTTGCTTCGATATCTTTCTCTGTGGTTCCTCTGGGGATGACCCGATAGGAACGATCCCCCCAGAAGATCTCTTTTTTCTCTCTTTCCATATCAAAAGGAGGATCTGATTTCAGGCTAATACCGGCGCTCGTCACCAGAGCAACGGTCGTTCGACTCAGGGGTTTAACCATGGGGGTCCATGGGATGGGTGCCTTGAAATCCTCATCCGGGATAAAGGTCTTGACCCAAGCTTTAAGGCCAGGGGGGAGAAATCGAAATCCATCCACGATCCTTTGATTCAGTTCCATGATAGCCTCCTTGTGTATCAGCCAAATGTCTTGCGCGTGCCCAATTATATATTCGAACCGTTGGGGAAAGCAAGGGTTATCATCGACGAGCATTAGAGAAAATTTTTAGTTCG
>CAYMTD010000068.1:0-9169 GCA_964393245.1 uncultured Syntrophaceae bacterium | reverse complement strand
AAGCCGTTCCCATGCATATCCGGGAAGGATCGTACGCGACCGGTGCCACGAAATTCCAGACTGCCTTCAGGGTGATCATCCCCTCAGCCTTTTCAGGAATCGCCGCAGCTTTTATCATTGGCGTCTCCAGGGCGATCGGAGAGACGATGGTGGTAGCTATTGCGGCTGGAATGATGCCCAATCTGACCCTCAATCCCATTGAACCGATTCAGACCCTGACCGCTTACATCGTCGGCGTCAGTCTGGGCGACGTTCCTCACGGGACGATCGAATACAAAACCATCTTTGCCGCGGGGATCACCCTCTTTTTTATGACACTCTGCTTAAATATTCTTGGCTTCTGGTTCAGGAAAAGGATTCGAGAGGTTTATTGACCATGTCACCCAACGAGAAGAATACACAGGAGATAAGAAGGAGAATCGCCCACAATAAATTCCGGGACCATCTCTTCTGGGTCATCGGGCTCTTTTCCACCCTCATCGGTTTCGTTGTTCTCTTTACGCTCCTCATCGACCTTTTCGCAGACGGATTTCCAAGATTGAGCTGGTCCTTCTTGACCTCCTACCCCTCCCGATTTCCGGAGAAGGCGGGGATCCTCTCAGCCTGGGTGGGGACAACCCTCGTGATGATCGTCACAGCCGCTGCAGCGGTTCCGCTCGGAATTGCGGCCGGGATCTATCTGGAGGAGTATAGCAAAAAGAACTGGTTAACCCACCTTATCGAGATCAACATGAACAACCTGGCTGGCGTCCCATCGATCATTTACGGACTCCTGGCGCTCGGGCTCTTTGTCTATTTTCTGAAATTGGGAGAGAGCATCCTGACAGGGGGGTTGACCCTGGGCTTGCTGATCCTTCCCATGGTGGTTATTTCCACCAGAGAATCAATCAAAGCCATCCCCAACTCCATTCGAGAAGCCGCTTATGCCTTAGGCGCAACCAAATGGCAGACGGTTAAGGATCATATCCTTCCCTATTCCATGGGTGGCATCCTGACGGGAGTGATCATTGGTCTTTCCAGAGCCATCGGAGAGACAGCACCCATCATCACGGTCGGTGCCCTCACCTTCATTGCATTTTTGCCCTCCTCCCCTTTGACGTCCAGCTTTCCTTTTTTCTCATTCAAATGGCTCTTAGACCCTTTTACGGTGATGCCCATTCAGATGTTCAACTGGGTTTCCCGGCCCCAGAAGGAATTCCATGTGAATGCCGCGGCAGCCGGGATTATCCTTCTTCTGATGACACTGGTCATGAATGGGTTTGCCATCTATCTGCGGTACAAGTTCAGAAAAAGGATCAAATGGTGAAAAGAATCTGGAATCCATATGGCAACGATCGTTTCGGAAAATCTGAAGGCCGAAGTCAGGAATCTTAGCTTCTATTACACCGAAGTTCAAGCACTGAAGAACGTCAACCTGCCGATTGCCGAGAATAGAATCACGGCCTTGATCGGTCCCTCCGGATGTGGCAAGACGACCTACCTTCGATGTTTTAACCGCATGCATGATCTCTATCCTGGGAATCGGTACGAGGGCGAGATCCTTCTACACCCTGACCGATTAAATATCGTTGGCCCGAAAGTCGATCCGATTGAAGTCCGGATGCGGATCAGCATGGTCTTCCAGAAACCGAACCCCTTCCCCAAAACGGTCTATGAGAACGTTGCCTATGGTCTCCGGGTGAGGGGGCAAAACCACAAAAGGCTCCTCGATGAAAAGGTCGAAAAGGCATTGAGGCAAGCAGCCCTCTGGGACGAGGTGAATGGTAGAATCCATGACCTGGCGTTCAATCTTTCTGGCGGGCAGCAACAGCGTCTCTGTATCGCCCGGGCCCTGGCCACGGACCCCGAAATTCTCCTATTCGATGAACCGACCTCCGCCCTCGACCCTACGGCCACACTAAAAATTGAAGAACTCATCATGCAATTGAAAAAGGATGTAACGATCATCATTGTGACCCACAACATGCAGCAGGCTGCGAGGGTGTCGGATTACACGGCCTTTATGTATCTCGGGGAAATTATCGAATTCGATAGAACGGACAAGATCTTTACCCATCCGTCCAAGAAGCTAACCGAAGACTATATCACTGGCCGTTTCGGATAATCCCCACCCTTCGGGGCTTCTGACCAAGCGGTCGATGGATGAAAGGGGTCATTTATGATCACTGAAACCCAATTTCAAAAGGAGCTCGAGGAACTGAAGGAACAACTACTCAAGATGGCAGCGATGGTGGAAGAGGCCATCCGTGATTCTGTCCTCTCGCTGGTCAAGAGGGATTCCGATCTCGCCCGGAAGGTATTCGAAGGAGAGGACCGGATTAACAAAATTGAAATTGCAATCGATGAGATGTGTCTTAGGCTTCTTGCGCTCAGGCAGCCCATGGCAGTGGATCTCCGTTTTATTACCTCTGCCATGAAAATCGTTACCGACCTGGAAAGGATGGGGGACCAGGCCGTTAACATCGCCGAGCGGGCGATCTCGCTCAATCAAGAGCCTCAGCTCAAACCCTACATCGATATTCCCCGAATGGCAGAGATCACCCAGTCGATGGTCAAGGATGTTCTCGATTCCTTTGTCAATCGGGACTCCAAGCTGGCCCGTTCGGTCTGCGAGAGGGATGACCTGGTGGACGGGCTCAATGACCAGGTCTTTCGGGAACTGCTTACCTATATGATGTCAGACCCTAAGACCACCACCCGGGCCGTTCATTTGATGATCGTGAGTCGATGCCTTGAGCGAATCGCTGACCATGCAACCAATATTGCCGAGGATGTGATCTTCATGGTCGATGCCCTGGTGATCAAACATCATGCGGATGTCAAAGAAAAGGAGGCCTAGGGCAATAGGCAACCCATTTCGGGCACCCAATGTCAAATATTGCCAAGTCCTAATGATCCGCAAGGAGAGAAAGATGGGAAGGCCAGGTCCGGGTCATTTAGGCCTTGGCTTATAGGGAGCCATTCGGAGCTGGCTGTTTGGAATTTGAAGTTTCAAAAGGATGAAATCGATTAAGCAGAAATTTGATACGGATCTTGAGACCCTGAGACGCCAAGTGGTCGTGGAGACCTACAAGTCCAGTGGTCCGGGAGGTCAGAGGAAGAATAAGACCGAGACGGCAGTCCGGTTGAAGCACCTTCCCACCGGGATCACGGTCGTTGCGACAGAGCATCGATCGCAGGCTCAGAACCGACAACTGGCTTTCGAAAGGCTCGCAGAACGTTTGCAAAAACGAAATCGGCCAAGAAGGCGCAGAATACCGACCAGCGTACCTCTGGGTGTCCTGGAAAGACAGAAGAAGGCAAAAAAGATCCTTTCTATCAAGAAAAGGATGAGGCAGAAATCTCTTGTCTCTTCTTCCTCTCCCCTCAGGGGAGAGGACTGAGGGGAGGGGTATTCTGTTAGAGGTTATATGTTGATCACCTCATGGTCCCGAAGGAATTTCAGGTTCTCAATTCGAAACCTTCGAAGCTCCGTCTTGATGGTTTGAGCATGTCTTGGTTTGAGGTGAGTAACCAAGATCCTCTCGGGCATCCGTTTGATCTTTGAAAGCTCTCTTTTTAACAACCGGGGCGTTAAATGGCTGGTTTCAATCGCGATCTTCTCCATCCGGTTAGGAAACGAGACTTCAATGATTAAACAATGGAGCTGTCTCTCCCCTATCCTTGCCCAGATGTCTTTGGATGGCCCGGTATCTCCGGTATAAAAGAAGCGTCTCTTTTTTCCGTCCTCTACCAGGTACCCCACGGCCGGAACCGAATGATTGACCTCATAAGGGGTGATCGAGTAACCCCTTACTCTGATCGGATGGCCTGTCTTCAATTCGATTAAATTTAGGATGGGGTGGCGCGGACTGGGGATCGCGGTGAATTTAGGCCAGATCGACCCATTCAGAATATGTTTCCCAATTGCCCGAATGACCGGAGGGATGCTAAAGATACGAACAGGAGACTTTTTCTCGGCGAAGGCAACATTCTCTGCAAGGAAAGGAATGCCGGTGATGTGATCGAGGTGGGCATGGGTGATAAAGATGTCACGGATCTTCAGTTGACCTTTCAGATCGAGAACATTGGTGAGGCTCCCTGCATCGAATAGTATTCTGTCGTTCAGCAGCAGGCTCGGGGGATTGTGTCCTGGAAACTCCGCACCTGAAGCCCCGAGCACTTTAATCTTCATAGTCGCTCCGGATAGAGACGATTCCGAGCAGAATGTTCGGGTACCGATAGGGTGGGCATTCACGTCCTGCCCTGCTTTTTTGTATCCTTATTTGAGGTGCGCTGTCTTTTCATCAAACTCCTTCCAGAATTTGGCCTCTGATTTCTGCCAGTAATCTCCCCACCGGGCGTTGAAGAAACCTTCCAATTTTTTTAGCATTCTCATCCATCCCGGAAGATATTCATATTTCAAAACGTCTTCCAGAAAGGGCACGATCTCTCCCAGTTTCTCTTTCGGGAGATAAGCCCGGGCCTTCATTTCGATGGAGCGCTTGAGGGCCTCAGGCGTTAGGGCATGGGCCGTGAGCATGGCAACTGGAAAATTCCGGTTTACCGCCAGCTCCAGCAGATCAAAGCCTCGCACTCCCATAATATCGAGAATGACCACATCATATGTCCATGAAGCCATCTTCTCCACAGCCTCTTCATAGGTGGTGGCCTTGTCAAACTGACAGGTGGGTGCGGCCTCCTTAATCTCTTCTTCCAGAACGGTCAAGACATCCACTTCGTCATCCACAGCCAGAATCCTCTTACCACTCAAAATAGATGATCTCATGGACAGTCCTCCTTCTCTGATTTACGGGAATGGCAGGGGAGGAATACGAACCATGAAGCGAGCCCCGGTTCCCTCACGACTCGCCACGGTGATATCCCCTCTCATGGCCTCCAATAGAGCTTTCACTCCTGTCAGTCCGAGTCCGAGCCCCGGAATGTCAGCGTGTCTCTTATCCCTCAATCGCACGAAACGGTCAAAGATGGCCTCCTGCTCTTCCAGTGGGATTCCCATCCCATCATCTTCAAAAGTGATACAGAGGTCGTTCTCGCCGCTGATACAAACTTCCACCCGAGTCCGGCGGTATTTCATCGCATTGCTGAAGAGATTTCTCAGGATCTGTTGGATCTTCTTGTGATCATGGCAGAAGGGCGACTGGCAATATTTCCCGGTGATGGTGATAAAGATCCCGTGGGTCTCCAGCAGGGGTCGAGACTCCCCAAGGGTCTTCGTGCCACTCAGTCTCTCCATCATTTGAGGGTCATGGACTTCTAACACATCCAGGAGCGATTCCTTCAGAATCTCTTCGACGGAAAAAACCCCCCTCTGAAACAATCCCTCTTCTCCCCTCGAAATCTCGATCATCTCGTTGAGGAGGGTTTGGGCTTTGCGAACATTTCTCAAAATGCGCTCGATAAGCCGTTTCTGCTGATCAGTAAGAGGACCGTAGCGAGCCTCCTTTTGAAGCAGACCGGCTGCACTAGTCGAAACCACCGACAGGGGACCTGTCAGGTCGTGGATGAGAAGATCCAGCAGCGGCCCTTTCTCACTCCCCTTTTGGGAATCGATCAATTTGTCTTTCCCAAATAATTTTCCCATTGGCATTCAGGTCTCACTCGCCTTCCCCATCACCATTTTAAACAATCCTCCCGAGTTTTACAATGGGGGCGGTCAGCAATTTTTCCCGCACAGAGATCTTGATCGGATGGAAAATGAATACATGGCTGATTTCCATTGAACTTACCTATAGGGGAAACAGAGCATGACTTCATAAATAACTTTAAGAAATTTAACGTATTACTTTAACTCGCCGATTCGTCAGATCAGACCATCCCCCGCACCTTTCTTGTTCCAAATTGATTTTAAAAAGAGAATTAGGTAGTATGCCTTCATCGGAATCTAATGGAAGGCTCAGAGATGAAGGCTATGTTGCTTAAAGAGATCTCTCCGATAGAAAGCAAGCCCCTTCAGTTGGTCGACCTGCCAACCCCTGCTCCTGGCCCAAAAGAGATTTTGGTGAAAGTCTCTGCCTGCGGGATTTGCCACACAGAGCTCGATGAAATCGAAGGAAGGTTGGCACCCAATCTGCCTATTGTTCTGGGGCACGAGATCGTGGGCAGAGTTGAAGGTTCAGGGTCTGAAGCCAGGAAATTCGTTCAAGGAGACCGCGTTGGGATTGCGTGGATTCATTCGGCCTGCGGGAAATGTCAGTTCTGTCAGGGCGGGAATGAGAATTTATGCGAGGAATTCAAGGGGACAGGATGCCATGCCGATGGAGGTTATGCCCAGTACACAACGGTTTCAGAGGAATTTGCGTACCTGATCCCTGACCGATTCTCCGATTCCGAGGCAGCCCCCCTACTCTGCGCCGGCGCCATTGGTTACCGGGATCTGCGGCTTTCAGGGATTAAGCGAGGCCAGACGTTAGGGCTTTTCGGATTTGGGGCCTCGGCACATATCGTCATCCAGATGGCCACTTACTCGGGCTGCGAGGTTTTTGTTTTCACAAGGAGTGAGGAGCATCGAAATTTAGCCAGGAAATTCGGTGCATCCTGGGCAGGGAATCCCGAGGACGGGACCCCTAAGAAACTCGATGCTGCAATCGATTTTACCCCTGTGGGGGAGACAGTCCCTAGTGCCCTCCGTGCACTGGAAAAGGGTGGGAGGTTGGTGATGGCGGTCATTCGAAAACGAAATCCAATTCCTCCCATGGACTACGCTCAGCTCCTCTGGGATGAAAAAGAGATAAAGAGTGTGGCCAATATTACGCGGAAGGACGCCCAGGAGTTTCTTTCATTAGCCGCTGAGATTCCCATCATCCCTGAAGTCCAGGAATTTAAGTTGGGGGAAGCAAATCAGGCCTTAATTCTGTTGAAACAGGGCAGGATCCAAGGAGCAGGTGTCCTGCGGATGCCCGACTGAGCAGGCAGGTGATATAAAGTTTAGCTTCTTGCCCTTGGCTTTTGGTAGCCGTATCTTGGCCGACACTCGAACGTCTCTGCCCTTACGGTCCGTTCCTCAACTGATCCCCTGATGAAGCCTGGGACGGGCGGTGCCGCCTCTGCCTCATCCACTCCCCCAAAAGTTGCTCCTATAATTGCGATCGCAATTATAGGAGCATTTTCCAGGTATTGGAGCAGTATGTCTTGGGTGAATGAGAATCTCACGGCGCTCAACGGGGACCTCGGTCGGATACCGAGGCCCAGCTGATGAGAGAACCCAGAATAATACAGCCGCACCCGAGCCACAAGCGAAGCCCTGCCGTAATTCCAAGATAGAGAGAGCTTACAAGAGTTGAGAGAAAGGGAATAAAGTAAGAAGACGCAGCCACCAGAACCATATCTCCTTTTCGCATGGCTTGGTCCCAGAAGATGTATGAGAAGAGGGTGGCCAGGCTCATAAAGAGTACTTCTCCAATCGACTTTAGAGTCCAAAGGGTCTGCTCAGGAAAGAAAAAGCGAACGAAGAGGAGAATAATCCCGGTGGCCATCATGAAAAAGGGCACGGCGTTGCCGCTCACTGCTCCCCCCCAGCGCCGAGAGAGGTTTGAGTAAAGGCCCCATGAAACCGATGCCATCAACGCCAAAGAATAGGCCCAGAAATTGCTCATCACATTCCTTGAGAAAGAGGTCCAGGAGACCGTGTCACTCTGGGTCAATACAAGAAAAGCCCCAAAGAATCCGAGGATTGTCCCTGGAATCAGAGAAAGTTGGGCACTCTTCCCCAAGAGAAAAACAGAAAACAAAAGCGTCAGCGCAGGCCAGAGATAATTGATCAAACCCACTTCCAGGACTTGCTGTCGGTTACTGGCGAGGCCAACGGCAAGGTATACCACGAGCATATAAAATATGAAGAGACTACCACAACCCAATAGGTAAAGACGCGAAAAGGCACGCACCTGTTCGATGCGGGTACGTGAGTAAGAAATAGGGACCAGAGATAAAAACCCGCCCAAAAGATAGACGGATGCAGCCGAGGTGATCGGCCCGACCTGCTCGCTTAGGCTCCGGATGATGGCGATGGTCGTACTCCAGAGAAGGATGGCGATGAATCCGCAGAGCGTATACCGATTGAGCTGCAACTCGCGCTTTTGGAGACTGCCAAACATAATATGGAAACATACCCGATTTGGATCCAATGGGCAACAAAAGAAAAAAGGGGCGCCGAATCAGCAACCCCTTTTTGACTTGGTAGCGGGGGCAAGATTTGAACTTGCGACCTTCGGGTTATGAGCCCGACGAGCTACCGGACTGCTCCACCCCGCGATCTGTTCCAATATTACCTTAAAATATCGAAGTTTGTCAATCCTCCCGCTCATGGTCAGGTCAGAAGCTCAAAATTAACCCTCAGTGCAAAAGGTTGACATCCCCCCGTGTTCCCCTTAGAATGATTAATAACGTGACCGTGCCTGCACGCCCCAGTGCTTGCCGCTGCCATAACGCTTCCTGCAAGCTGCCCTTTCGGCACGCAGGCGTGTCCGTGTCGCGTGTCAAACCCAATGAGAAAAACCACCTATCTTTATATCGTCAGGGAAATCTTTCCTATCTTTTTGATTGGCATGATGGTCTTTACCATCATCCTTTTAATGGATAAAATCCTCAAGCTCATTGAGATGATTGTGACCAGAGGCGTCTCGCTTTCTGATATTTTGATGCTCCTCCTCTTCCTCTCTCCTTCTTTCCTCATCTTTACCATTCCTATGTCGGTCCTTTTGAGCACCCTGATCTCCTTTGGAAGGTTGTCTGGAGACAGTGAGATTACAGCTTTTAAAGCCTCTGGGTTGAGTTTATACCAACTTTTTCTGCCCGTTTTCGTCTACTCCGTTGCCGCCTACCTCCTCACCACGCTTTGTGTCTTCTATGGGCTCCCCTGGGGAAACCGAGGGTTCAGAGCCACGCTCTACAAGATCGCCCAGTCGAAAGCCGATATTGAAATCAAGGAACGTGTTTTCAATGATGTGTTCGACGGCCTGGTCGTCTACGTCGAGAAAGTTCCGATGCAAGCGAAGAAGATGGAGGGAATCCTGATCTATGACGAGCGAGACCAGGGAAAGACGAATACGATTTTTGCCAGGGAGGGTCTTCTGTCCTCCAATCCTAAATCCCAGGAGGTATTTTTGAGGCTCTTCGATGGAGACATCCACCGCTTCGACTCCCGGACGGATGTTTATCAGAAAATAAAGTT
>CAYMTD010000067.1:0-9257 GCA_964393245.1 uncultured Syntrophaceae bacterium | reverse complement strand
GTTCAGGGCATGGTTCAGGGTGACAGAACAGGGTAAATTCCAAAACTAATTTGGATAAGAGTGAATCACCCATCTTTATATTGTGCACTTTGTTGGATTTTACTCACAACGTTGCGTCTTCAAAGCAGTTCGAACTGACGGCAAACCAAAACACAAAAGCCCCTGAGGAAACTTTAGAACTCCTCAGAGGCTGAATATGGGTGCCTTTTGGACTCCCCATTTCATAACTCTCTCCCGAAGGTTGAAGGTTAGGATTTTAGGTTTGAATTGAAACACGTTTGTTTGGTAGAAGGTTATTCCCTACGAATAAGAAAGTCAACAAGAATTATACGGAAAGTATTATAGGGAGAGTAAGCATTTCAGGCTGCGAATTATTTCCCAGGATTCAAGACACGGAGTTATCGATTTCCTTTTGCATTGTGGAATGACATACCCCAATCACGACTCCAGAAAGAAGTGACTAAGACGCCGGGCAACGTCTTAAAGGCCAAATCGTAATATTCACATATTATAATAACACCCGCATTTTCGCCGAGACTGGACTTCGTCGTGAGCTCAGTCGAACGAAAGTCTCGGCTATCCGCACCTGCACGCCGGAGTGCGGGGTTTCGGCACGCAGGCGTGAAGCCCCGCCGTGGTTGTCCCGTCCTGACGGGACGGGCGGTGAGCTCCACTTACAAAAATGGTCAAATGCGAAAATAGTAGCAATTTTTTTCATCCTGCCTGCCGACCAAGTTTTCTCAAAAGGGCGAAATTATCTTTTAATTCCAATTAATTACCGACAAGAAAGAGGGGTAAACCATTAGGCAAGAAATTTGCTTGTATATATGGGGATTATTTCTTTCTGGACGGAGGGAAACCTTGTCTAGGCTGAGGTGGCATATTTCTGGGGCAAATCCTCTTTGCTTTTGATCTAAATCCAAACCTATTGGTACGGAGAAAAGGAGAAAAGATGGGAACAAATAGTACGAGCAAGCCTGAAATTTTAAATTTGCCTGTCAACAAGGAAATATGTTTTTCAAACCATAAGCAAGAATTCAAAGAAAAGATCATGAAGGATCAGACAAAACTTCTGACTAAATTTTCCCCTCTCTTGAAGCAGTTATTGGAACCGGGCGAAGAGATCTTACTTGCCGTGACAGCAACCTCTCCAATGTCTTTTCTTGAACAAGGAACAACTGGTTGGATGATCTATTATTTAAAACGATGCGTTCTCGTTTTTACAAATAAGAGAATTCTACACTTTCCAACAAAATCTAATTATTCTCCCAAGCAATCGCTTTCACAGATCAGATATGGGGATATCGAAAAATTCAAGCTCAGCGGGTTTTTAGGTCGAGTTCTGAAACTCGAATATAAAAGCGGGAAAAAAGAAAAATTTTGTTACATCAAATCAAGGGAATTCAGGAAACTTAAAACGCTACAGTCTCTCCTTGCAAAAACGCATCAGCCCTCCAAGGCCAGGGAGAGACATTCCCTGTGTCCGAAGTGTGCTGCTCCTCTTTTGAAGAATGTATTCTCCTGCCCCAATTGTCATCTTGAATTCAAAAATATAAAGGACGCAATAAAATATTCGGTCATCTTTCCGGGGGGCGGATATTTTTATACAGGACATCCCTTTTTGGGAATCATGGATGCAATCACAGAAGGAATACTTTTGATCGTTCTAATCACCCGTTTGCTTGAAGCATTAAAAGGAGTTGAATCATGGGGTTCAGTTCTTTTCATCGCGATCATTCTGTTTTTTGAGAAATCGATTACGATTTACCATGCGAAACACTACGTAAGCGAATTTATACCAGCCGATAAAGATTTTTTATTGACCTCTCTTCATCCTGCCCCAAAACCTTATTCACCTTATGAACAATCCTCAAAACAAGGTCAGAGGAAGTGGGCTAAACTCGCCTTCGCTATTCTTCTATTCGCTTTTTCCATGTCCTTCCTTGGTTGGAAACTTTATCCCTACCTGGAAGAGAGATTTCGAGGTCCGAAGAAACATACTCTCAGGGAAGCTCCCGAGGATCCCAGGAGAGAACGCGCTATATCCAAATTCCTCAACGCAAAGTATGCTCGAATTGATGAAAATGGCAAGTGGATCTCTGCCCTTTATCAAAATAAAGATTTCGATGCGATTGAAAGACATATCTCCGGTCTCCTGAGCCAGTCAGAGGATGAAGCAAAAACCTATGAATTATATTCTCTCTATTATAGCCTTGGAGATGTGATAGAGGATAAAGAGGTTAATCTTAAGAAAACCATTCTTGACGAATGGTGCAGTAAAAATCCGGAATCCCATATCCCCTGGCTTGTGCGGGGAAATTTCCATATTTTTTATGCCTGGCATATCAGAGGCAGTGGATGGGCTAAGGAAGTTGCCAAAGAGGCATGGCCCAAGTTTAATGCAATGCTTGAACAAGCTAAAGCAGACCTTGAGAGATCGTATCAACTCAACCCAAAGGACCCCAATTCATCCTGTTTCTTACTCGTCGTCGCGAGGGGATTGAGCTTGCCGAAAGAGGAAATGGAGAAATACTTTAAGAATTCCATTGCCTCTAGTCCATGGCATATTGGATCCCATTGGATGAAACTCGAATACTTAAAAGCCAAATGGCAAGGGTCGTGGGAGAAGATGCATGATTTTGCAACAGACTGTTTAAGATTTTCTGAGCGATATCCCTTTTTAGGATTGGTTATGGTTGAGGCTTTGGAGGAAATACACTACTGGGGCTCTAAGAAAAATGAAAATTATCTTGGGAGAAGTGACGTTTGGCCTACTATTGAGAACCTCTATACCAATTTTTTCAATAAGTACCCTCTGGACTTGCGCAGGCGCTTCTCTTACGCCCATCATGCCTACATCGCTCAAAAATATGACATTGCCATTCATCAGTTTGAAATCATAGGGGACCGGTGGATGGAAAACACTTGCTGGCGTTCCCTTAGGCATTATAATAGTTGCCGGGCTTTTGCTTATTCCGCCCATGCCGTCACCCTTCCACCAAAACAGGCAATTGAGTATATGAAGAAAGCGATTGAAGTGGACCCAACAGAAAAAAATCTTCATTTCAATCTCGGAGGATTTAGCCGGATGGCGGGCGAGACTGATGAAGCCGAAAAGGCCTACTTGAAAGTGATCGAAATCGATCCACGGGAAGGAAAGGCCTACCTTCAATTGAGCTGCATGTTTTGGAAAGACAAAAAGGACCTGGTCAAGGCCAAGGAATACGCAGAAAAGGCACTGACATGCGATCTTTCCAGAGAAGAGAAAAGAGAGGCGAAGGAGTGCATCAAATTCTGTAATAAAATGCTTAAGAATAGTTAGTTCTCGTGGTCCTATTACCAGACTGACTTTAGAATCTTAAGAAAATCTTCTTCAAGCTTGGATCCAGAAGCAACCGGCGTAAATCCAAGCATGAGGATCCAGCCGCTCTTGTTTTCAAAGATCCCATTTGCGATTCGAGAAATACGGTTTGACCACTGGCCTCTACCGCAATTTCCTCAAAATTCCAGAAAATAATTTTTGAATCCCCCCAACTCCCCTCGGTTTCGAGTCGCACCGACTTTACAAAAGGGGGGCGGAGAAAGATTGCCCTCGTTCTCGGGATGTTGTGCGATAAATTTGCGAGGGTTTTCCCTTTACTTTTTTGGATGGGTGTATTATAGGTCTCTCAAATTGAAGGAGAAGGAATGAATAGAGGGCTCCAAGGGCTTGAGGAAAAAGTGATCAGTCGAGGCCTGTGCGCCGTCTGTGGAGCCTGCCTCTCGCTTTGTCCCTACCTCCGTTCATGGAAAGGAAGGGTCGTCAAACTCGATAACTGTAACCTTGAAGAGGGCAGGTGTTTTGATTACTGTCCCCGTACCGAAGTCGATCTCGACGGCGTTTACCAGAAAATTTTTGGGAGAGGGTATGAAGAGATTGAGATGGGCCCTGTTAGAAGAACCGCGATGGCAAGGGCAAGGGACCCTCAATTCACAAGAAAGGCTCAAACCGGAGGGGTTGTCTCTGCCCTCTTTGATTTCGCGTTGAAAGAGGGAATGATTGAGAAGGGAATTTTGACACTTAGAGATGGAGATCTTCTTCCTCAGGGGAAAATCATTAAGAATCGGAGAGAGATCCTCAGCTGTGCTGGTTCGAGTTATGTATCCGGTCCCATTCTTGAAGCGTTGAATAGGGGGCCGTGGAGGAGAGAGGAAAGAATAGGCATCGTGGGTCTGCCCTGCCAGGTGCTTGCAGTGGCAAAAATGAAGGCTTCCAAGCTCGAAAAGAGAACTCCCGTTGACCGCGTAGACCTCGTGATCGGCCTATTCTGCACCTGGGCTCTGGATTACAGGTTCTTTACCGGTTTCTTGAAGGAGCGAGTCAACGGCGTTCGTATCAAGAGAATGAGCATTACGCCACCACCGGAGAGAATATTGGAAGTGACGGCTGGAAACAGATTGTTCCGGATACCCGTTGATGACATTCGCGCTTTTATACGACCGAGTTGTCGGGTCTGCCTCGACATGACAGCCGAACTTTCAGACATCTCCGTTGGAACAGTGGAAGGCAAGGACGGTTGGAATACGGTAATCGTTCGCACTGCCATGGGAGAGAACCTGCTGAGAAGAGCGAAAAAGGCAGGGATCATCGAAACTCGAGCTCTGCCTAAAGAGAATCTGGATCATCTGATTGAGGCCTCCCTTCTCAAAAAGAGACGGGCCCTCGATGCCCTGAAAGAAGGAGGAGGGATTGAGAAAAGCTACCTGTCCCTCTCAGCGGATTGGGTCAAACGCATTACCTCAGCGTCGGAGGAGGCCGAACCATGAGTTCCATCGCTCAGGACGCTCCTGGAAAGACGGTGCTCTTGATGGGGAATGAAGCCATTGCCCGTGGTGCCCTTGAAGCGGGAGTAAAAGTCTGCACGGCCTATCCCGGAAATCCTTCGTCCGAGATCCTCGGGACCCTGGCCAAAGTCGCAGGGGAAATAGGGCTTCATGTGGAATGGTCGGTGAATGAGAAGGTCGCCTTAGAAGTGGTTGCTGCTGCTTCCTTTGCAGGGATGAGAGGCCTCTGCGCCATGAAGCAGAATGGTCTAAATGTAGCCTCCGACTTCCTCCTCAATCTCAATCTGACTGGATGTGATGGAGGGCTTGTCCTGGTTGTGGCCGACGACCCTTCCGGAATCTCTTCGAGCAACGAAGAGGATTCCCGTATCTTTGCCAAATTAGGTGACCTGCCCCTTCTGGAACCCGCTACCTTCCAGGAAGCGAAGGAGATGACCAAGACGGCTTTTGAGATGTCCGAGCATTTGGGGCTGCCTGTTATGATACGAAGTGTCACGAGAGTCTCCCATGCGCGCGGAAATGTTTCTCTTGATGAACTCCCGAAAGGGAGCCCAAAGCCGAGATTTGATCCGTCCCGGCCGCGGATCCCCTTACCCCCTGTTGCTAACCATAAGGTCCTTCATGAGAAGCTCAGGCGCGCGGAGGCAATGTTTGAAAATTCATCATTCAATTTGTACAGGGGTCCTGAAAGCCCGGAATTGATGATCCTCACGAGCGGAAGTGGATGGATGTACTCCTTAGAGTCTGTGATCAACCTGAACCTGGAGGACAGGGTAGGGATCCTGAAAATGGGAACAACTTGGCCCATCCCTGAAAAATTTCTGATCCAACAACTCAAGAAAACAAACCGGATCCTTTTTGTAGAGGAGGTCGACCCCTTTCTGGAAAATAGTGTGAAAGAGATCTACGCGCAGCACTGTTTCGAACTCGGACCCATATCCTTTTGGGGGAAGGCGAGCGAGGATGTGCCTGGCGTCGGCGATCTCAACCCGGAGATCATCATCCATGCGATCCAAAAACTCCTCAGCGTTTCTTATGAGTCACGGCCTGCCGATTATGCGAGACGAGTTCATGAGGCGGCTTCAGAGCTCGTGCCTGCCAGGGCGCTCGGTTTCTGCGCGGGCTGTCCGCATCGGGCCACGTATTGGGCAGTGAAGATAGCACTCGCATTGGACGGGAGGGGTGGCTTCGTTCTTGGTGACATTGGTTGCTACTCTCTGGGATTGGGGCCTTCTGGGTTCGGTCAGATGAAAACGCTTCACGCCATGGGGTCTGGCGCTGGGCTGGCCTGCGGGTTTGGCCAGCTTGGCCGGTTCGGACTGGAGCAACCCGTGGTTGCTGTCTGCGGCGACTCAACCTTTTATCATGCGGCGATGCCGGCGCTCGTGAATGCCCAATATAATGGAGCACACTTTTTGCTTCTTCTTTTGGACAACAGTGCGACAGCCATGACCGGTTTTCAACCCCATCCAGGAACAGGGTCGACCGCTACAGGAGAGATAGCACCGGTCGTCGATTTAAAAGCCGTTTGTAAAGAGTTCGGGGCTCGTGTGGAGGTGGTTGATCCCTTTGATGTGTCTGCCACTGTAGAGACAATGCTCAAACTCCTGCAGGATGAAAAAGGGGTGAAGGTATTGATTCTGAAGAGAGAGTGTGCCCTGGTCAGCGCCAAGAAGCAAAAAAGGCTTTACAAGGTTGAGGTGGATCAGAATCGCTGTCTGGGGGAAAGCTGTGGTTGTAACCGCCTCTGCACACGGATCTTCAAATGCCCTGGTCTGATGTGGGATCCCAAGGCTGAAAAGGCACGTATCGATGAAGCCATCTGCACAGGGTGCGGGGTCTGTGCCGAGATCTGTCCTGCTACGGCCATCCGGAAGGAGGCAGCGTAATGCTTCTCTCGAAAGATCCCTTCAATGTCATTATTGGCGGAGTCGGAGGACAGGGGAATGTTTTGGCGTCCCAGATTCTGGGTGAGATGCTCGTCTCCCAGGGGTATGTAGTCACCATTGGGGAGACGTATGGTGCTTCGCAGCGGGGCGGAGCAGTGATGAGCCATCTGCGGGTTTCTCAGAAAGACCAATTTTCGCCCCTGATTCCAGAAGGGCAATGCGACCTGCTCGTTTCTCTTGAGCCGATCGAAGGGCTCAGGATACTCGATACCTACGGAAATCCCAGGGTGATGACTCTTCTCAACACCCGTCCCATCCTCCCCATTGATGTCATCTCGGGGGATGCGGCTTATCCGGAAGTTTCAAAAGTGATTTCCAAGATAAAGGAGCTAAGCAGAAGGGTCTGGACGCTCAATGCCACGGAGATCGCACTCGAGATGGGCGATCCCATCTTCTCCAACATTGTCATGCTGGGAGCCCTTTGTGCCATTGATGTCTTGCCCATCCGTCGTCGAGGGTTCGAATTGATCATCCGGGATCTTCTCCCCCCACGATCCCTGGCGGAAAATTTGAAGGCCTTCGATATGGGAAGGCGGCTAGTTCAGGAGGTTGGATGAAGTTGGAGAATCCCAAACCGCCCGCCCGGTAAACGGGATAGGAGGAGAGTAGGAAGGAGGAAAACGTATGGCAAAGCGTCATCCACTAAAAATCACGGTCATCAAGAAATTGAGCGCAAAGGAGGTTTATGGTAAGTTCCTTCCCGAAATAGCAGATGATTTCCCAGCGTATTGTGATCGGCTGGAGGTGGGGAATGAATTCATTGTGGAGGAATCTGGGGCCATGCCTTCGGGCTTTTGTACGTGGGCCTGGCATGATATCTACCCGGCTGTCACCGGACTGCGATTTGGTGGGAACTACCCATGGATGAAGAAGGATGGCATGATCTACTCGTGCTGCAGTGATGGAGCCCGACCGGTCTTCTTTAAGATTGAAAGACTGTAAGGAAACAACGCAGTCGATATTTGGTCTTCAGGATGAAGAGCCTAAGGAAGATTTTGAGGAATCTCATCAGGAAGGCGCATCCACTTGAAGGAATAGAATGGAATGACGAGAAAGGTACATCATCGAGCTGATGGACTAAGAGGTCTTTATGCATAGGCAATTCTTTTCAGCAACTCGCTCTTCGTCATGTTCGATATCCGATAAACCTTGTAATGAAGGTCCGTGGAAGAGACAGACGGACATTCCAGCTTACGCCACGGGGGACCCTTGACCTTGCACTTTCTCTCGCACGAAAGACAGAGATCATAGGTTGTTAGCACGATCCCATTTTTCTTGGATTTAAATTTTGCCATGTCCAACCCTCCATCGATCATCTTTCCGCTGGCTCCTTTCCTCCTTGGAAGTTTTACATGACCTACCTTCAAGCAGGCTTCAATTAACCCTTGAGCAAATATTGTGCCACTGAATCCTCGCATAAATAATTTATTGAAACTTATAATGATTTTGAATTGGAGAGACATTCAATATTCCTCTATATGTCAAATTTTTGTCTATCGTATAAAAATTTTAAAGGATTCTACAAAGGCGCAGAAGAAGGGACGAGCCCCCAACCATGGAAACGGCGAGCAAGTTAGGGAGGAAATATTTTTATAGACAGGAACGATAAATTTCTGTTATATAAAATGGAATTTCATTTTGTGGAGAAGGGAATGTTACATATCGCCGATCCCCAAGACATAAAAGATGGGAAGATGACGGACATCTATTTTGTCAGGACGATGCAGGTGCTTCAGGCTAAGAAGATTGACAAATGGGTGAAGGCTGAATTTATCGCGAAACGCTTTCCAGAGGACTATGGTTGGGGAGTATTGGCCGGCCTCGAGGAGGCTACCGATTTGCTGAAAGACCTCAAAGTCCGTGTGAGGGCGATGAAGGAGGGGACAATCTTTCGCACCTATGAGCCCGTCATGGAAATAGAGGGAATGTATAGCGAGTTCGGAATCTTCGAGACCTCCATTTTGGGTTTCCTCTGCCAGGCCTCCGGCGTTGCCACCAAAGCCGCCCGTTGCAAAAAGGCAGCAGGAGACCGGAGGGTGGTCAGTTTTGGGGCAAGGCGGATCCATCCTGTCATTGCCCCCATGGTGGAAAGAAACGCCTTTATCGGCGGCTGCGATGGCGTATCGGTGGTGAAGAATGCGGAGATGATCGGGGAAGAGCCCTCAGGGACGATGCCTCATGCCTTGGTCCTTCTCATGGGTGATACGGTCGAGGCGACGAAGGCCTTTGATGAAGTGATTGAGCCGAAAGTGAAACGGGTTTCCCTCATCGATACGTTTAATGACGAAAAGATCGAAGCGATCCGGGTGGCAGAGGCTTTGGGCAAGAAACTCTTTGCCGTGAGGCTCGATACCCCCAGCTCAAGGCGAGGAGATTTCCAAAAGATTATTGAGGAGATTCGCTGGGAATTGAATTTAAGAGGGTTCGGTCATGTCAAAATTTTTGTGAGCGGTGGATTGGATGAGAACCGAATCCTATCCCTCA
>CAYMTD010000066.1:0-9356 GCA_964393245.1 uncultured Syntrophaceae bacterium | reverse complement strand
GTTAGAGGGGCCGTAGGGCGAACGCACCCTACAGGTTATTTGAAATCATTTAAGGGGAGATCCAGATGATTCGCGGAAAACTATGGTTTCGGTGTGCGGCGATGCATGACCCGGTCACTCCTATCGTGGTTCAGCCTGCCCTGATTGGGTGGGAGGCGAAACAGAGGAAGGTTGAGCTCCTGATCGAAAGGGCCTTCAGCGGGGAGGAACTGGTCCGCAGGATGAAAGGATGGATTACCTCAGATCCGGCCAAGGTCATCGAGGTTGTCAATCGATTTGCAAGGCTTAAGGTCTTGGATGATAAAGAATTAGTGATTGAATTTGAAAAGTTAGAAGATTTTCAAAACCTGCAGAGAGCTTTGAAAGAGGCTTTCGGTCAGGAGGTTGAAGCCGAATTGATTGCTAAGAAGTAAAAAGATGTCCTGATATCCTGATCATCTGATATCCTGATATAGTCTCCCTATCCTCCTATCTCCTCATCTCCCTAATATCCCATCTCCCTATCTCCGCGTCACCGTGTCTTCATGTCTTCCTCATCCCCTCATCTCCCCATCAGCCGAACGCGTGCTTTGAGAGCGGGGTGGCATTGCCCAGGCGATCCCATCCACAACTAACTTTCCATCCTGGTTCGTGCAGGTGGTTTTGAACTTCACTCTATTTTTCTCGGGGATGAGTTCGATGACCTCCACCTTTGCGGTAATGGTATCCCCGATTCTTACCGGGGCAAGAAATTTCACTTCTTGGGAAAGATAGATGGTCCCGTGGCCTGGAAGAATATTTCCCAGGATGGTCGAGATGATCCCAACCGAGAGCAGGCCATGGGCGATTCTTCCTTTAAAAATAGTTTTTTCCGCATAGGCCTGGTCGAGATGAACCGGATTCACATCCCCGGTCACCCCGGCAAAATCGCTAATGTCTGTTTCAGTAATCTTCTTTGAAATCTGAGCCGAATCCCCAATTTTAAGTTCATGAATCGATTTTCCTTGGATCATGTGCATCAACTCCTCATCCCTCTCTTTTTCTTTTAGAAAAAGTGGGTGGCGCAAAGACCGATCCTGTCTTTCATGGGCAGAAATTTTGTGGTGGGCAGGAAATGGGACTCACACCATCAGGTATTTTTTCCTGATTTCTTCGTTCTTTTGCAATTCCTCGATGGTTCCTTGATAACGGATCGCTCCTTTATCCATCACGTAGCCACGGTCACTCAGAGCGGTAGCGAGACCGACGTTGTGCTCACAGATGAGCATCGTCACGCCGAGCTTCTTAATTTCTCCCAATTGTTCTTTCATCGCTTTGATGATCAAAGGGGCCAATCCTTCTCCGGGCTCGTCCAGCAGTAGCAACCGGGGATTGGTCATCAAGCTTCGAGCCACCGTGAGCATCTGTTGTTCACCGCCGCTCAGTTGCGTTCCCATGTGGTTATCCAATTCTTTCAATTTTGGGAAAAGGGCGTAGATCGATTCGAGATTCCAGGTGCCTCCCTCTCTTTCCCTTCGGGCAATGAGAATGTTTTGCCGGACCGTCAAATCCGGGAAAATCCTCCGAGTGTCAGGAACATAACCGATTCCCATCTTGGCGATGCGGTAAGGAGGCTTTCCGATAATTTCGCTCCCTTCGAATTTGATGCTCCCGGCTTTAGGTGGGGTTAGGCCAATGATGCTCCTGAAGGTCGTCGTCTTTCCAGCCCCGTTCCTTCCCAGGAGACAGACCGCCTCTCCCCGGTTGACATCAAAAGAGATTCCAAAGAGGATATGACTCGTTCCATAATAGGTGTGGATTTCTCTGACTTCAAGCATTATGCTGCCCCGCCCAAATAGACTTTCTGAACCTCCTCGCTGGCCCTCACTTCGTGTGGGGAACCATCCGCGATCAGAGTCCCTTGATGGAGGACAGAGATTCGCTTTGCAATACCAAAGACAACGCTCATGTCGTGTTCCGTAAAGAGAATGGTAATGCCTCTATCTTGTGAAAGCTTATTGATCAGAGCCATCGTCATTTCCGTCTCTTCCGGAGACATCCCGCAGGTCGGCTCGTCTAAAAGCAGAAGCTCTGGTTCTGTTCCAACGGTTACCGCCAATTCCAAACGCTTCTTGTCACCATGGGAGATGGAATCTCCCAAACGGGTGGCCTGATCTGCCAACCCGATGTCCTCCAGGATACGCCAAACCTCTTTCTCAAAAAATTTTCTGGCCGGGGAGAAGAAGTTGAGCGTCACTTTTCGATGAGAGAGTAATGCCATCAACACACTTTCATAAACCGTGAGTTTTGGGTAGATGCTGGTGATCTGAAAGGATCGTGTAATACCCAGTTTACATCGGGCATGGGCAGGAAGATGGGTGATCTCTTCGCCTTTGAATAACACCTTGCCAGAGGTGGCCGTGTGATACCCCGTGACGAGATTGAAATAGGTGCTTTTCCCAGCTCCGTTTGGACCGATGATGGCGTGGATATCCCCTTTGCGAATTTCAAGGCTGACCTCATTGACCGCACGAAGTTTCCCAAATTCTTTTGTGATCTTCTGCGTTTGAAGAAACATGTTATTTAGATTCTAACACAGTGAAGTCTGAGAGTTTATCTCTAACATTGATGAACTAAGCCCCTTCACCCCCTCCCTCTCCCCCCTGCCTACCGGCAGGCAGGCGCTGGGGAGAGGGGAAGGGTGAGGGGAAATTTCAAATATTTTTGGCTAGATTTCAGATTTCGGATTTTTCAATTTGAAATCTGCGATCTGATATCTGCGATGCCTTTCTCTTTCCTTTGCTGCCATTTCTCCTGTGCAAAGCCGAGAATCCCTCCCGGCAGGAAGAAAATAACAACCAGGATAAGAGCCCCCATCACGACCGGCCAGTAGATCGTGAAACCGAGAACCCAGGCGTGAAAGAAGGTCATAATGAACATCCCCAGAACCGGCCCCAAGAAAAGAGAAGGCCCTCCAAGGATTGCCGCCATGACGGGCTCCCCAGATTTGATCCACATCAGATAAAAAGGAGCGACGGACCGGTAGAACGGCACCCAAATGGCTCCTGCCAACCCAGCAAAACCTGCGGCGATGACAAAGGCGATGAGCTGGTATCTCGCGATATTGATCCCTAAAAATTCCGTCCTTTCAGAGTTCTCGCGCATGGACTTGAGCGTTTGACCAAATGGGGAATTGATGATTCTCCGCAGGACATAGGCTGAAGCGATGAATACGATGAGAATGAAATAGTAGTAAGCAATAGGTGACTTCAGGAATTCAGGCGGAAACACCCCTTGGATCCCATCGTCTCCACCTGTGAAGTCATGCCATTTGTAGATGATCACGAAAAGAAGTTGGCCAAAGGCAAGCGTCAGGACAGCAAAATAGATACCTCTCAATCGTACACAAAAATATCCAACGATGAGACCGATGATCCCTGCCATCAAAACTCCGGCGATGATGCTCAGCCAGAAATTGAAATGGAGTCGGGTGACAAGCATGGCTACGGTATATCCCGCCAGTCCATAAAAGGCTGCTTGACCAAACGAGAGCTGACCCATGTAACCAAAAAGGAGGTTAAAACTGAGCGCCAGCATACTCATCACTAAGGCTTCACAGAGAATGGTGAGATAGAATTCAGAGAGAACCGAGGGAGCAATGAGCAAGAGAATAAAGAGAAGAGCTAACCACCAGGCTTTCTTGACCATCGATTCCTTTTGTTCCGTTTGGTTTGTAACCATCCCTTACCTTAACCTCAGCTTCAACCTTAACCTCCCCAGCCCCCCGTTAGCAAAAGGGGGGAGATGGGGGCTTACCTCTCCGGCCTTCCGAAAATTCCCCAGGGGCGAATGATCAGGACGACGGCCATGACCATGAAAATAAAAGCCAGAGCCAATTCCGGTTTGAACATAATTCCGAAAGCGTAGACTTCGCCGACAATTAAAGATCCGAGAAGCGTCCCCGGAAGGCTTCCCATTCCCCCGATCACAACAACAGCGAAGCATTCGACAATGATCTCAATGTCCATGCCCAGAGCCACAGATCCAAAAGGGGCTGTCACAGCTCCGCTCAATCCCGCAATCAAAGCCCCCAAGACGAAGATCCATGTAAAGAGCCAGGGGATGGGGATTCCCAAGGCCGATACCATTTCCCGATCGTGGGCTGCTGCGCGGATGATGTCGCCGAGACGGGTTCTGTATACAAGCCACCATAGAAAGATGACCAGCCCTAAACCTAAGAGAATGACGAAGAAGTTATATGAAGGAAAGGGAAAGCCGAAAAGGAAAACGGCCCCCGTGAAAGGTTTGGGCCTCGGAATGGAAAGGAATTCCCCTCCCCAACCATACTTGACGATATCTGTTACGATCAGAACAATGGCGTACGTAGCCAGAAGCTGCTCTGGCCATCCCCTGGCATAAAGACGCCTCAACAAAAAGAATTCGATCAAAATGCCGATCAGCGCCAGGATGATGGCGGTGATGATCGCTGCAACGTAAAACCCAAGGGCAGGCATGAGGATGAATTTCCAGATCGTGTAGGAGAGAAAAGCTCCCAGCATGTAAAGGGAGCCATGGGCGAAGTTGAGGATCCTCAAGACACCGAACGTGAGGGAGAGGCCCGAGGCGACCAGGAAGAGAAGGGCCGCCCGGGCAATTCCACTCATGAACTGGTTGAAAAGGACGTCGAAAGACATTTCCAACCCAAAAGTCTTTTGGTCAGGGTGGCATAGCCCGTTTTGTGTGTGGAAAGTGGGTTACGAAACTGGCATCCTTGCCCTAACCGTTGAACGATCACCTATCCTTTTATCGGGTCACCCCCGTTTTCTTCCAGATTTCCCTGACGCTGGTTTCGGGCCGCACGACCTCTTCCCCAGGGACGCGTGAAATGTCTCCCCAGATTTTAAAAGGATATCTTGGGTCGGCGGTAATGGTCCCTTGATAGCAGGGGACCGTTCCCATATGGTCCAGAGGCCGAATCGTAAACTTTCCCCTTAAACTATCGATAGAGAGTCCTTCCATGGCTTTGACGACCGCATCGGTCTCAACGGTCTTTGCCTTTTCGATGGCTGCCTTGAGAAGATACATGGCATCATAGTTCTGGACAGCCCATGCATCAGGATATGTCCCTCTGGCTTTTCTAAATGTTTCAACAAAGGCCATCATCTTCGGGTTTGGATCCATGAAGAAGCATCCTCTTCCAAAACCAAAGGTACCTTCAGGTGCGTCTGCGCCAAGGGCTGCCAGAACTGGGAGGTCATAGAGCGCAATGAAGGGGGTTTTAAAGAAGCCATAAGGTGCAGCCTGTTTGGTGAAGGCCACTAAATCACCGCCAAAGAGCGAGCTGTGAACCGCATCGGGTTTCTTTCCCATGATGGCAGTGATAAATGCGGTGAAATCTTTTTCTCCTGGCTTTGGCCAGGCTTGGTAGAGGATTTCAGCATCCGGGACTAATCGCTTTATCTCATCTGCGAATGCCTGCTCCTCGCGCCGGCCAAACTCGTAATCTGGAGCGATCGTACAAAATTTCTTTGCCGCGGGCACCTTCTTATGGAGATACCTGGTATTGGCCGTTGCCTCCATGTAGGTGTTCGGAACGACTTGAACAAAGTAAGGTGAGAATTTGTCAACCGTCATGGCCTCTGTGTTAGCAATCGCTGATAATCTTAACGTCTTGTATTCTGAGTGAACAACTTGCATGGCAAGGCCTGTGCCGCTGCTGCACGGCCCGATCAAGAAGTTCACTTTTTCTCTCAGAATTAAATCCTTTAATTCCCTGACGGCGACATCAACCTTCATTTCCGTGTCGCGAACGATAATGTCCACTTTTCTTCCTAAGATTCCCCCTTTCGCATTGATCTCGCTCACGGCAATTTCCAACCCCTTCAGTCCGGTTTCACAGTACATGTAGCAGGGTCCGGCAAAGTCACAGATGGATCCGATCTTGATGGGCTCCTTGGACGCGGGCGCAGGCTTGGCTGCAGGTTTTGCCGGAGCTGGTTTGGCCTGAGCCATGACCATGGAAACAGCAACAATACTAAGAACAAAAATTAAAATCGTTAAAACGGCAAATCTTTTCATCATTCTCCTCCTTTCTTTGTGTGAAAAAGTTTGATTGCGAGTTCCTCCTCACCCACGTTTTTTAACGCCTCTCATATGATGGATCGGGTGAGAAGTCAAGCGAAATTTAGACAGCCTTGAAGGGCCCGCTGATTACACAGACTTAGATGATCCTTCATCCTGTGTCATCAAAACTTAGTTTAGTAAGTTTTCACCATCCCCCCGTCAAAGAGGAGATCGCCTCCGATGAGATATTTCCCCAGAAAGGAGAACCCAATGACAAAGAGATTTCCCACCTCAATGGGGGTCATCATTTCTTTGGTCTGGGATCTTCCCATCATCACATCTCTAACGACTTCTTCGGGTGTGATGCCGCGCTGCCTGGCCTGTTCTGGTATCTGATTTAAGGCCAGAGGCGTTCGAACAAAGCCCACGCTCACGGTGAACCCCCTGATCTTTCCTTCGCCTTCAGCAGCGATCGACTGGGCCAGCCCCCGAAGACCAAACTTTGTCATGTTATACACCGGTTTGTTCTTCGTCACCATGTGGCCATGGACTGAACACATGTTTCCAATAGCTCCGACCCCATCCTCACTCTTTTTCATATGAGGGATACAGAGCTTGGAGAGGTAAAAAGGGGCCCTTAACATGACCTTCATCATGAAATCGTATTTCTGCATTGGGAAATTTTCTATGGAGTCAATGTGCTGCAGTCCAGCAATGTTCGCCAGGAATTTAATGCTTCCATGTTGAGCCGCCTGCTGGACACATCTCTCGATCTCCTCGTCTTTGGTCAGGTCGGCCTTCACGAAGATGACCTCTCCCCCCAATTTTTCTGCCATCTTCACCGTCTCTTTTCCCCCTTCTTCCATCACATCGGTCCCGATAACGGTGAGGCCGTTGATGGCTAACGCGATTGCAGTGGCCCTGCCGATCCCGCTGGCTGAGCCTGTAACGAGAGCGACGTTTTTCGTGTTGAAATACTTGTCTTTCAGCACCAAGATCTCTTCCTTTTGAATCGTGGGCTCCCGAAGGTCGAAAAAATCTTTTTGTTCCATAAACTTATCCCGTTACACTACGCTTTCAACAATGAATGAATCGTCCCGCTTCTTCAAAGCCCCAAACACATGAGTCATCAGCAAGAATCGAGCCAGTGGATTACTTCTATCAACTTAAAATAAGTGTTCGAAGTTCAAAGCGAATTATTTTAGGGAGTTTCCTCCTTCAACGGTCTATGTAGAAATAATTCTACAAAATCCTCGATTGATAGGCCAACCGGTTTGAAATCATTGGCGATTTTCTATATATACTTTTTGCTACATGTAGAGATTTGTCTACTTTTCAAGCACGGGCAAGTGGGATGTTTAGTTTCTTCAGTTTCTTATAAAGCGCCGTTCTGTGGATCCCTAAGAGTTTTGCGGCCTTGTTCTTGTTATCATTCGCCACCCGGATGGCATGAAGCAAAGCCTCTTTTTCCATATCTTCTCTGAGGCGCCTCAAAAGAGTAGGCTGGAGCTTATTATTTCCATCGCTCATTCTCTGGAGGAAGAAGGGAAGATGGGGAACCCGAATGGTATCCCCGTCACAGATGCAGATAATTCTCTCTAATATATTGGAAAGCTCCCGGACATTTCCGGGCCAATCATAATTTTCAAAAATGTTCAATACTTCTGGAGTGATCTTTATCACATGGGTTCCCAAATCCTTGTTTAGAATTCCGATCAGGTGCTCTGTGATAATGGGAATGTCCTCCTTTCTTTCTCGAAGAGGAGGGATTTGAATAGGGATGACATTCAACCGGTAGTATAAGTCTTTCCTAAATCTCCCCTGCTCCACACATTTCTCAAGATTTTCATTTGAAGCCACAATCAGTCGAAAATCACATTTGGTTAAACGAGTCGCTCCCAAGCGTTCCATCTCTTTTTCTTCCAGCACACGAAGCAATTTGGGTTGCATTTCCAGGGGAAGGTCGGTGATCTCATCGAGAAAGATGGAACCCCGATGGGCCAATTCAAACTTTCCGGGTTTCCCTTTGCTTCCCGCACCGGTAAAGGCTCCGGGTTCATAACCAAAGAGTTCCGACTCCAAGAGATCTTTCGGTATGGCTGCACAATTGAGGCGGATGAAGGGGAAGGCCCGTCGATCACTGGCGTGGTGGATCGCATGGGCAAAGAGTTCTTTTCCTGTTCCGCTTTCTCCTAATAGTAAAACCGGTGAGTTGGTCTTTGCAGCCTTGAGCGCTAATCTTTTCAGATCGACCATCTTTTCGCTCTTCCCCACAATGTTATTGATCGTATACTTCGATGACCTCAAACTCTCTAATTCCTTTTCATAAAATTCGACTTTCGATTCCAATACGTTCAATTTCCTTGCTAAGGCATGGACATCGCGGACGTCTTTAAACATAACCTGGCCATAGACCGCTATGATTTTTCCATTCATTTCGATGGGAATGCGCTGGACGACCATATCCTGCCCCATGATTCGATGGGGGTGGTCGATTTCAGGAATTCCTGTTTTAGCGACGATATGCATCCTCGTATTTTCGACGACTTCGGTGCAATGTTTCCCGATGGCTTCATCGGGATTAACACCAAGAAACCTTCCATAGGTCTTGCTGAAAAAGATGATTCTGCCATCCGGGTCCGTGATCATGACGCCGTTATAAATATTGTCCAGAATGGCTTCATAGAAACGAATCTTCTCTTCAAGAGAGCGGGTTTCGCTGTTTTCCATAAGAACTCTCCTCTGTTCATTCGAAATGTCAGCCTCAATCTATCACAAAAAAAAAGTTTGTCAAAATATTTGAAGTGAAATATTTGAAGTGGTCACACGCCTGCCTGCCGCGCCCTCGGGTCAGGACCGGGGCCGGTAGGCAGGTGTGTCATCAGAGGTTACATAGGCCTCCCTAAAAGAGGTTTTGACAAATTTGCAGGCGAGGGGTAATATAAAATGGGTTTAAAGGTTTTCGAAGGATTGAGCTTCCCATTTTTTAAATACGATTTTATTAAGAGCGCATCTGAAAACCGCATCCTGTGGACGGGGATGAAAAATGCGTCTGCCGAAGGCAGAAAAAAGCGGACCAGATGCTGAAACAAGTTCAGCATGACAAGATTGTTTGGTTCTGGTCTTGTTGTCATCCCGAACCTGGTTCGGGATCTCGGTTTTGGATTTTTGGTTTTAAAGCCCCGCCCTGTGGGCAGGGTTCTTTACTTGGTGATCGAAGACGGTCTCAGGGGATCGGACTTCCGATAAAAAGATGACTGCAGTCAAACGAAAAATTTTAGTCGTTGATGACAATCTTGAATTTGCGAAGACCGTTGCCAAGAATTTGGAAAAGG
>CAYMTD010000065.1:0-9373 GCA_964393245.1 uncultured Syntrophaceae bacterium | reverse complement strand
TGATGGTTGGGACGGGAATGGAATCCACACAGGAAACCATCCAGTTCACCAATCAAACAGCAGAAATGGGAGCCGACTGTGCTTTGGTTGTAACGCCCTGCTACTTTAAAGGATCGATGAAGCCACAGATTCTTCACGAACATTTTGTTGCCATCGCCGAATCTTCAAGGATCGGGATCTTGCTCTACAATGTCCCTCAATTCACTGGAATCAATATAGAACCTGAGTTGGTAGCGAAACTTTCCGAACATCCGAATATCATCGGGATCAAAGATAGTTCAGGAAATATCGGTCAATTGAGCGAAATCGTCGATTTGTCGAAAAAGGGATTTGCCGTTTTCGCTGGCTCAGCACCTGTCTTCTTCCCTGCCCTTTGCATCGGAGCGGTAGGAGGAATTCTCGCCGTGGCCCAGGTCGCTCCGCAGGCCTGCGTCAAGATTTTCAATCTCTTCAAAAAAGGTAAAATCGATGAGGCAAGGGAATTACAGAATCGATTAACTCCTTTGGCAAAGGCCGTCACAACAAAACATGGCATCGGTGGATTGAAGATGGCCATGGACCTGGCCGGATATTTTGGTGGGGAACCAAGAGCACCGCTGAAACGCCCAAGCCAGGAGCTGGCCAATGAGTTGAAGGATCTGCTGCTTCAACTGGAAGATTTCTAAAACTTTCTGCCTCTTCGTCTTCTTCCCCTGTGGTCAGTTTTCCTTACCATCACCCCCAACAAAAGGCTTGACAAAAAGGGTGCGTGTGGTATCAATTTAGGCTGTTGAGTGTTCTGATTTCTCAAGGTCTTACCAAGGGGAAAGGAGGTGAAGATAGGGGCTTTGCCCAGTCCATTTCATTCTATTTAGAGAAGGAGGGAGAATATGGCTGATCAAATTAAAGCTGGTTGTCTTCAGCCCTGGGATGTCAGGGACATGCCTGAAGGTCCACCCAGAGGGTTCAAGAGCATCATGAAGTTCATCGGCCCGGGCGCCATCATGCTTTCCCTCTCTATCGGGAGTGGTGAGTGGCTCATGGGCCCTGCAGCGGCCGTCCAGTACGGCCCGATGTTAATGTGGATTACAACCATCGCCTGCATCACCCAAACCTTTTTCAACCTCGAGTGTATCCGGTACTCTATTTACACTGGCGAGCCTATGATGATTGGCTACAATCGACTGAGGCCTGGGCGCTGGCTGTGGGGACCGTTCTGGATCATTACCTGCGTGGTCTGTATCGGACCGGGATGGGCCATTACCTCCGCGACCGCATGGACGGCCATCCTCATCAACAAGATGCCCGGGCCTGAACAGAAGGTGACCGTAATGGTCTGGGGGATGGTGTGGACTGCCCTGGTCCTCTTTCTACTCTTATGGGGAAGAAAGGTTGAAAGCACTCTGGAGAAGGTCTCCTGGGGGTTTGTGGCGGCTATTGTAGGTTCGTTGATCATCCTTCTCATCGGCTATGTCCCCGCGGAATCGATCTGGAGGGTAACCAAAGGGTTCTTTTCCTTTGGCATGATACCTGAGGGAGCAGACCCCGTGCTCCTTGGAGGCTTTGCCGCTTACTCTGCAGCCGGTGGGATTTTCAACATCTCATCTTCCAACTGGTTCCGAGACAAGGGTTATGGAATGGGGAAAGAGGTTGGCTTTATCTCCGGTGCGATCGGTGGCGAGAAGATAGCCGTTCATCCTACAGGAATTGCATTCAGACCAACGGCAGAAAATATGAGACGATGGAAAGATTGGCTCCACTTCGCACGAATTGATCAGTGGATCATCTTCGGCCTGGGATGCTGGATTGGAATGTGGCTGACCGTAAACTTTGCTGTGGGTATGATTCCTCAAGGAACCAAATTGGCAGGTTGGGCGGTGGCTGCTTATCAGGGCGATGCAATTCGTAAGTTCCTTGGAACACCTGGTTGGGTTTGGGTCCAGTTGATCGGTTTCTGGGTTCTCTTTGGTACCCAACTTGGTGTGACTGACTCTGCAACTCGTCAGATGGCAGATATGCTCTACAACTTGTGGCCCGGGTTAAGGAAATGGATAAAAGAAGACATCCGGGTCATCTACTATATTGTCTTCGCATTGGTCGTCATCTGGGTCATCATGATGGTTTCCGTGGTCAAGTTGCCTCTGACCTACATCCTGATTCAGGCGAACATCGCCGGATTCGTCTTTGTCTATGGAGGGATTCAGACGCTGGTGGTGAATCACAAGTTTCTACCCAAAGAGATCAGACCCAACTGGTTCGAAGATTTGATGGTTATATGTATGATCGTGTTTTATACAATCTTCAGTCTTTTCGCAGTTAACAAGGCATTCAAAACCACGGGTATGGTTATTCTATCGCTTGTCTACATCATTGTCCTGATCCTTGGTCTGGTTGATTTGGCCAAGAGGAAGGAAGAGGGATACCAGGGATAGGAACGGAAGATGGCATGGAGAGGAAGCTTTTTGACTCGATTCCACATCTTTTTCTGGTGTGGAATCGGTTTTTTATTTGTTGCCCTTCGTCATATCCTGATGAATGGGTACAACCACAGGGCCGGGTTCATGCTGCTGCTGGGTCTGGCCCTGTTGGCTGCAGCTTTCACGGATTGGCAGAAGAGGAAACTTCAGGCGTGGCGGGAAGAGCAGCAAAGACAGAAGATGGAGGGAATAGCCAAAAAGAAATAGATATGGGTTTAGAGTGTTGAGTTAAGAGTTCGGAGTAACTAAAATCCAAGTGAGACAAAAATCCCGGGCCTAAAAAATCCGGGATTTTTATTTGAGTAATCCCCCTTCATCCCCCTTTAAAAAAGGGGGATCATTCATACCCCCCTTTAGTAAAGGGGGGGGTGGGGGGATTTGATCGTTTTGGTCATTTAAAATTGGAACTTGAAATTTGTTTGGAATTTGTGATTTGGGATTTGAGATTTACCTTCCCATTGCCTCCAAAACCACCTCTGTGATATCCATCACTCTGAGGTCAATCTCCTTCTTTCTTGCATAACCCGAGATCGTTCGGATGCACTGCTGACAGGAGGTAACGACTACTTCCGCCCCTGTATCTTGAATCTCCTGGATCTTCCTCTCCGCGATAGCGGCTGAGAGTTCCGGGTCAATCATCTCGAGGTCTCCGCCACCCCCACAGCAGATGCACAATTCCCGTTTATTCGCCATCTCGACCAATTTAAGGCCGGGAATGGATTGAAGGACCTTCCTGGGTGGGTCGAAGACCTTGCTATTTCTCCCGAGATCACATGGGTCGTGATAGGTGACCGTCTTGTGGAAGCCATTCTTGAACGTGATCTTCCCTTCGGCGATCAGCCGCTCCATGTACTGCGTCGAATGGAGCAGTTCGCCGTTCACCTGATATCTTTCTTTCCACGTGTGGTAACAGGAAGGACAGGCAAAAACAACCGTTTCCGCTCCTGTCTCTTTTACCTTCTCCTGGTTGTGCTCTATCAGTTTTTCCATCTTGTCTGGCATCCCCATCTGGATCAAAGGAAATCCGCAGCACCATTCTTCTCCCCCCAGTGTGGTAAAATCGACCTGGCTTCTGTCCAAGATCTGAACGAAAGCCTGGGGAATCTTCTGGACGAGCGGGAAGAAGGCAGCCACGCATCCGACGAAATAGATGACTTTGGACTTTTCCTTCTGATATCTGTGTTCCGGAACCTCCTTCATGAAATCCATCCACTGGCCTCGGTCTTCATTAGGGTCCCCAGAAATATTGAAATCGTTTTCCAACGCCGTAACAATCCGATCAGCTATTTTGGGATACTGGTGCATTTCCGCCAAGCAGGCCCTTCCTGCGAGCACCCCCTGATTGGTCTCGACGGCAGGGAAACAGGTCTGCGTACACAGTCTACAGCCCGTACATCGATACAGGGCTTCTTCAATCTCTGGCGTCCATCCGATCTTGCCCTCGATAATGGCTCTAACGATCGCATTCTTTCCGCGGGGCGTCGCCCATTCTCTTCCGAGAACCGTATAGACCGGACAGTGAGCCAGGCAAAAACCACAACGGTTGCATTTGGCGATCTCGTCATATAATAAGGTTTTAAGTTCCTCTTGCTTCATGGTTTGCTCCTCATCGGGGCCGTTAGATTTACACCGACGATCGCAAGAATTTGAATTCCGAGACAATCATTGTCATGCTGAACTCGGTTCAGCATCTGATTTGCAGCGCAAGAGACCCCAAAACAAGTTCAGGGTGACATAAGAAGAGGTTTCGAGTTTCGCCTGCCTTCGCCAAGGCGGCTTCGCGCGGGCGAGCGCTTCGAATTTCGGATTTTGTCTTTTTAGATTCCTCCCACAAAACGACCAGGGCTGAGAATTCCTCTTGGATCGATCTCTCTCTTGATCCGGCGCATCACGACCACATCACCCCGGGGTTTCCCCCAAGGGTTGACCCTTTTCTTAACCGATGGGGGAGAAGATTCGATGATCGTGTTCCCCTCGTTCTTTGCCGCCTCGGAGGTTAACTTCTTGATGAACCGGATGAGCACCTCTATGCCAGATTGGCTCCCGTCTTCTCTCAGCACATAGGCATAGAGAATGCCACTTCCGGAATGGCTGATCAGGGCGCAGTCGATCCCCAACCCCTGAGCCAGCTTTTCATATCGGCCCATCATCTGGCCACATTTGGAGACCAAGAAGTTCGACTTCAGGGTCACGTAGCCAGGATATTTCTTGCCCAGCCCCTTTGAGAAATCCCGCAGGGCATTCCAAAAGGCAACATGCCTTTCCGATTTCAGGGTGATGACTTCAAGGGCCCCACGTTTTCTTCCCATATGCCCCATCTCGACCATCTGTCTCTCGGTGCTCTCTGCTACGCCTTCCACGCCAATCGCCACGAGGTAATTCCTCTCTGATGGCAAAGGAAGGTTATACTTCAACTTTTTCACTGCCAGGGCGTTGAGCGTCTCGACAGCCGCTGGCAGGAGCTGGGAATGGCTCATCTCCTGAACGAAACCGTCCGCTTCTTCGATACTCCCAAAAGGCAGAAGAAGGCTTGCCTCTGCCTCAGGCAGTGGAAGAAGCCTTAGGGTAACCTCAGAGATGATGCCCAGCGTCCCAAAGGAGCCGATGAGGAGCTTACACATGTCATAGCCCGAAACATTTTTTACTGTCTTCCCTCCTGAAACAATGATATCCCCGTTTGGAAAGACCGCCTTCATTCCAATAACGAGATCCCTCGCCGTTCCATAAAGGAGACGTTTAGGGCCGCTCGAATTGCTGGCTAAAATTCCTCCCAGCGTTGCCTTTTCTGTGAAGGGTGGGTCGAGAGGTACAAAATAGCCCTTCCCTTCCTTTGCCAGAAGCCTCTGAACCTGGCTCAGGGTGATGCCGCTTTGGGCTGTGAGGGTCAAATTCTCCACATCGCAATCGATGATCCGATTGAGTCGGGTCGTCTGAAGGACCAGGTCCAGCTTTTTGGGAGCCCCTCCTACTGCCGTCTTCGTCCCATTCCCCATGGGGACGACAGCCAAACGCTGCTCGTTGGCATAGGCCACGATCCCTGAGATTTCTTCTACTGTCCTTGGAGAGACGATCACCTTGGGTCGCTTCCCATCCAGGGCATACGCTTCAAGTTTCACACGGTCCCTGATGAAGGTGGCCTTCCCTGCCACCTCTTTTAATTTGGAAATCAGTTGGTCTGTACGAACCATTAAGTATCTCCTTCCCTGGCCACCCCCACCCTCGCCCTCCCCCATCAAGGGGGAGGGGATTCTTGGCTGGCTTACTTAAAGAGACCTCCCTCTCCCCTGGCGGGAGAGGGAGGAGTGAGGGAGATATTGAAAGACTAAGCTTTCGGTAAGACCTTTCCTGGGTTATACACCTCATCGGGATCGAAGGCTTTCTTCACCTTCCTCATTGCGGAAATATCTTTTGGCGTGAAGACATAGAACATTTCCTTCATCTTTTCTGTCCCGATGCCGTGCTCGCCGCTGATCGTTCCGCCGGCCTCTGCACAGATCTTAAGAATCTCAGACCCAGCCAGATGGACCTTTCTCAGCTCCTCCTCATTCCTTTCATCAAATAGGATTAGCGGGTGAAGATTTCCATCTCCCGCATGAAAGACATTGGCGATCGCAAGGTCATACCTTCTCCCCACCTCCATGACCTTGGTCAGCACCTCGGGAAGCTTGGTGCGTGGAACCGTTCCATCACAGACCAGGTAGTTCGGCCGCAATCGCGCGATGGCACCGAAAGCTCCCTTTCGACCTGCCCAGAGCTGAGTTCTCTCCGCCTCATCCTTGGCTGCCTTGACTTCGCGAGCATTGTGTTTTCTACAGATCTCCATAATCCTTTCTGCCTGCCTCTCCATCCCATCCCTTAACCCATCGAGCTCAATTAAAAGGACTGCCTCCGCGTCCAATGGAAACCCAGCATGAATCGATTCCTCAACGGCCTTGATGGTCAACCGATCGAGCATCTCCAGAGTGGCTGGAATGATCCCTTCAGCAATGATCGCCGAGACACTCCTGCCTGCATCTTCCAAGGAGTTGTAAATGGCGAGCATCGTCTTAACCGCTTCAGGTTTTCGCATGATGCGAAGGATCAATTTTGTGGCGATGCCCAGAGTGCCTTCCGATCCCACGAGAAGTCCTGTCAAATCGTAGCCCGGGTTATCCAGAGCCTTGCCACCCACCTGGATCACCTTTCCGTCATAAAGGACGACTTCGGCTCCCAGAATATGATTGGTCGTCACCCCGTATTTAAGGCAATGGGGACCTCCCGAATTTTCTCCAAAATTTCCCCCAAAGGTCGATACCTTTTCACTGGCCGGATCGGGCTGGTAAACAAACCCATAGGGGGCCAACTGATTTTTCAAAGCAAGGGTAAAGACCCCGGGTTCGACCACCGCCCTCTGATTGTCAGTATCAATCTCAAGGATTCGATTCATTCTGGAAAAGTGGAGAATGATCCCTCCCCGGGTCGGGACTGTCCCCCCGCTCAAGTTCGTTCCTGAACCTCTGGCGATAACAGGAATTCCTTCCTTATGAGCGAATTTGACGACCTTCGAGACTTCTTCCGTTGATCCCGGGAGAACGATAACGTCCGGTCTCCCTTTAAATAGGGAGGCATCATAGCCATACAACAACAAGTCTGTATCTGAAGATAAGACATTTTCTTTCCCAACAATCTTAGCCATCTCTTCTACTAACTTCTCCCGTTCCATAAATCCCTCCTGCTCAAGGCTGAAGCCTTGAGTTACATTTTATTTAATCCAAACCTGACAATCTTTGTAACTCAACCCTTTAGGGTTGATTTTCAATCATGCCCCAAATCGCTCTCCTACTTTCAAACCATCCTGTCTTGCAAATTCAGTCGGTCCTATCTTCTCTCCCTTGTCAACTCTCACCTTGCCAATTTTAATCATGCCCCCCTTGGCGGCGACCTGAAGACCCCTTTCTTCAATGGCCACAATCTCCCCTGGCAACTTTCCCGTTTCAGAGGATACTAACCTTGCATCATAAAATCGAACCTTTTTCCCTTGGAATGTCGAATAAGCACCCGGTTGAGGATCGCATCCTCGAATCAAATTGTAAACGTCACGGACCGGCTTTTCAAAATCGATAGAGGCAACTCTATCATCACAGGGGGGCTCATAGGTCGCTTTCGATTCATCTTGTGGAATTCTCGGCGCTTTGCCTTTCTTGATTAATTCAACGGCTTCCATGATCGCATCGATTCCCATTGGAAAGAGGAGATTAAAATAGAGGGAACCTGTTGTATCATCAGGACCAATCTCCACTTCTTTTTGGAGCAGTATGGGACCGGTGTCAATGCCCTTATCGACCCAAAGGATGGTCAAACCCGTACGGGTGTCTCCCTGGATGATGGCCCAGTTGATGCTGCTCGCACCGCGATGTTTTGGTAAAAGGGAAGGATGGTAACAGATAGTTCCCAGTGTGGGGATGTTGAGTAATCTTTCAGGTAGGATATCCGTCACAAAAGCCAAGATGACAAGATCGGGTTTCAGTTTCTTGAAAGCCTCATAAACCTCCGGATCCTTCATCTGCTTTGGACAATAGGAAGGGATATTTGACCTCTCGGCCAAATTCTTCATTGCCTCTCCTCTCTTTTCAGGAGGAGAGAAGACACCCACGATCTCCTCGCCCTGTTTGACAAGGGCCTCTAATACTTTCTCTCCGAAGGGACCCTGACCGACCAAAATCATCCGCATCTTGCAGCCCCTTAATCTTGACGTAGCGCAAGGCTTCAGCCTTGCCTGCCTTGAAAAAGGGCAAGGCTCTCATCTGTTTGGGTGGGAGATGATGGGTGGGTTTTACAGAGCCTTGCCCTTTTAAAATCAAAACGAAGACTACTTCTTTCTTTTGGCATCGAAGGCAGAAATTTCAGCCATGATGGCAAGGATAGTCTTCGCATTTTCGTAGACCGGCGTATCGACCATCTTTCCCTTATAGGAGACGGCTGCAGACCCCTTGGCAATCCCCTCTTCTTCGAACACCTTCACAACTCCCTTGGCCCATTCCACATCTTCCGGGTCTGGGGTATAGATTCTGTGAGAAGGTTCAATCTGGCTTGGGTGAATGAGCATTCTTCCTTCGTAACCTAACTGTCGGCCGTAGCGCGTGCTCTTTTCAAATGCCTCCGTATCCTTGAAGTTCACAAATGGGCAATCGATGGCGATGCAACCTGCGGCCCTGGCCGCCACAGCCGTATGGGCCCTCGCGTATTTTTGCTCTTCCCCCTCATCCGTGAGCTTTACCCTCATATCCTTGGTGTAATCGACGGCACCGAAGATGAGGGAATTCACCCTCTTGCTCGCAATGGCTGAAGGATAGGCATTGATCACTCCCTTGGCCGTTTCGATGAGAAGCTGGATGGCAATGCTCCCCACCTTCAAGCCTCTTCTTCGCTCCAGTTCCTCGAGCTTCCAATCGAGGCGTTGGACATGATCTGGCCCTCCGCATTTGGCGAGACATACCCCCGCAAGCCCATCGTGGATGACGGCTTCGAGATCGTCGTTCGTCATCAATGTCTCCCAGTTATTGATCCGGACATAAACGGTAGAGCCCCCAGAACCGGCGTATTTGAGATTCTCCCGGGTCATTTCGCGGGCTTTTGGTTTTTCTGCAGGGGGAACGGAATCCTCAAGATCCAAAGTAATAATGTCCGCTGGGATCTCGGGAGATTTGGCAACCATCTTCTCATTATTTCCCGGAACATAAAAAACGGACCTCATGACAGTCATGGTGCACCTCCTCCGTGGGTATTAGGTTTGAGATCTAAGGTTGGAGGCAAAAACTGTTGCCTAAATCCTCCCACCTTTAACCTGGAACATCCTTATCTCTTTGCTTTTATCAACCTCTTGACGGTTGGGGCGATCTCGTCGGGTCGATCCACGACGTGAACTCCGGCCTCTTTAA
>CAYMTD010000064.1:0-9406 GCA_964393245.1 uncultured Syntrophaceae bacterium | reverse complement strand
TTTGAAGTCAGAGTGCCGCTCCGAGCCACCTATGGAGAGCTCCGGATTTCGATCAGTAACAGCGGCAAGGTCTTTGCAAAAAATGTGATGTTAAGTCAAACTTAGCAATTTTATAAATCATTTCATAGAATTTCTAATTGTTTCTAGATACAAACTATCCATTTGAAAATGCTGAAAAGCAGCTAAACAAGGAAAAATCCAAGTTTTTTCTGTTACGTAAAAATCGTTTGTGCACATATGTGGGAAATGATTTGTAGACATGATTCATTTTTCCTTGAGAGGTGAAACTCCCATTTTTTTTATCCTCCTTGTAGATCATGAACTTTCCATTTGGCTCATCTTCGACAGTTTGAAAAAATGAATTCAATGAAAACAACTACTTAGAAGACAGAAAGGGCGCTATGGCACTACGCCATACCAATCCGCTGAACACGGGGCGGTATTTTTACACCCGCTGCCATAAAAGCTTGGTAAGCACTTCTAACCAGGTCTGTCCGGATGAGATATTTTCTCCCGTTCATCTCCATCCGCACTGCTTGCAACTGCTTAAGATCTCCCATCAGGTCGGGCCAGGAAACCTCCACCGAGCGCTCATCCAGAGCCCTCTGCAAATCCACCTCCAACCGCAAAGCCAAAAAACTGGCCACCATGTGCCCCACGGATTGCCTATCTCTTTGGTGGTAGATCGGTCGAATCTGAATCGTCGATTTCTGCTCCCGAAAGCTTCGCTCCACTCGCCAAAGTCCCTTGTAGGCTTGGGCTACTTCCTCGGCCGAAAGCTTTGTCGTGGTCCGAAGCACAAACTTCCCATCCATCCGCTCATCGCGCTTCACGGCTTCATCGTCGATCTTAAGGGCCCCCCGCTCCGTCTTCAAAAACCTCGCATAGCCTCGATTCGCCACCAACGACTTCGGTCCCCCTTTGACCAACTTCTCCTCCAAGGCTCGAACCATCGACTCCCGCGATGCCTTATCTTTTTTCACCTCCTCTTCATTAAGACAAACAACATATCGGCGCCCCTTCACCTCCACCTCTTTTACTTTCAGCTTCTTGCTCACTTCATGATATCGACCCCCTCGGCTCAAAACCTCCTCTGTCACCTCCTTCTGCTTGCGCATCCGACAACCCACAATGTAGTGGAAAGGAAATTCCGTATCTTGGCTCATCAGGTCCAAATTCTCTTGGGAAACCATCCCTCGATCGGCAACCACAATCACTCGACCGATCTGAAACCGTCTTCTCAAAAGGCTAATCAATTCTTGAAAGACCTTCCCATCGGCGCGATTGCCCGGCATCACCTCCCACGCAATGGGCCACCCCCGACGATCCGACACAATGGCCAAGATTACCTGGGGAAGATCCGAACGATGATCCCGAGAATGGCCCCGCTTCCAAAGAGGGCTCTCTTTGTCTCGATACATATAGGTCAAGGTCGTATCCATAAAGACCAGATCCAAGCTCTGGTTAAACAGATCCCTATCATGAAGGTAAAGCCTCGTCTCCAAAGACTCCCGAATATCCGAAAGCACTCCAACCCCCCGGTAAAGGTGTTGAAGCTCGATCTGCTCAAACCCAGGAGCTTCGACCGTCCCTACCCATCGGCTCCCTTGCAAATCGCTTCCCGGCTCCATCAGTCGCTGCAAACTCAGTGCAAAACTCACCCGCTCCAAGTCAAATTCCAAACGACGCCCCTCCACCAAGCCCTGAAGAATCCCGGGAATCCCCTGACGTTCCCAAAGGCGCCCAAAGACCAGAGGGGGTCCCCAGAGCTTTGCAGAGCACGAATCAATCTGGGCAAGCCCCAAGGCCTCGACGAGCTGCAGGGTCTCGGAGAAACGGCACAGGCTCTTAATCAGCCCATCGAGTTGTCCCTCGGCTCGAAGCTCATCGAGGCGGCCCAGGGTGGCGATCACTCGTTGGCGGACCGAAAAGCCCTCCCTATAAGACTCTACAATTTGAAGATAGTCATGAGGATGAGCCTTATTTCCTCCTCGTTTACTTCTTACATACATGCCTACAGATTAGCATGTTTCTCTAATGAATGTCAAGAAAAAATCTTAAGTATGGCACTACATTTTAACGAAATCACAGATCGCAAACTGCTAAGTTACCGATTTCATTGGAGGCAAATTTTTTCAGAGTGAAATAACTATCGAAGATGAGTCAAGATGGAAATCCTGCTTTTTGAAAAACTGAATTGATGTGATATTGAAGTGAATTTTGGAACCTCAGGAAATCGAGATACGCAAACGATCCTGTAGAAGTTAATACCCAAGGCGGCGAAGGCGGTCTTGGACCGACTTTCCCTTTTCTAAAGGCTTTTCTCTTAGAGTGAGCTCAAATCGGTCAGGGGCGAGCACCTTTCCCATTAGCCCTGGATAATCGAGTCCATAGCGGTGAGCCCTAAAAACCGCATTATTCCAGCCAAGTAACGAAGGGGGCTTCGATTCGAAATAAAACAGATTCACATACTCCCAGACTACCTCTTTTTCTGAGGTCACTTCAAAAAATCTCCCCGTCGGGCCGTCGCAAATTAGTGTGTTTCCGTTTGGTAAACGCTCACACCCTGATATGAAGGAGGCATTGAAATGCATTGGAAATTCATCTTTAAATTCCCATACGATTTTTTCGCTATTGACATCAACTTCCAAAACGCGTGAAAACCCTATCATGCCGTAAGGAACGGCGGCGCTACTCGGTCGGTGTGAACCGTTGTCAAAGACCAGGATATGCCCGTTATTCAACATACGAGGATCGTGCGGATGAGCTAGTTCTCCGTGGCCCCACCTCCATTTAAATTTACCCGTTGCCCTCTCAATAATAGCAATCTCATTTAAGGTAAGGAAGCTGGTTAAGACGTTTCCGTCAGGAAGAACAAAACAGGTATTAGCATGTGTCCATTCAGCCCGAGAACATAACGGGCAAATCCTATCCGTTCCTGGATCTAAATGCTCGTATCCAAGCCACTCCCAGACCACCTTACCCTCCGGAGTGATCTCACGAAAAGAGTCAGCCCACATGATTCCTTCTCTCTCTGTCCCTGGAACGCCGCCTTTAACTCTAGTTGCAATATGATCAGGTGTGGCTACCCACCTCAGAACCATTGTATTACCGTTTGGCAGGCGATGAAAATCATGGTGAATATATGGGTCTTTATACTCCCAAACAAGATTGCCATTCCAATCCATCTCTATCAGTTTTCCACCCATCCCTCCGAATTCCGGGAATGGAGCATCAGGAAGTTTGATCGCACATAGCAAATTGCCATTAGGTAGGAGAATTGCGTGGCAAGCCGGCTCATAGTCCATCTGCCAGTGATGAACGAACCTTCCGTTCATATCAATCAACCAAACTCCTGAGCCCCCCATCGGCGCAAACAAAGTATATCCGTTGTATGCTTTTGAAGGGACGTAATGGCGGACAGATTGTAAGTTCATATGAGAAAGAATCATATTCCCTCCTCTTTCATTTCATGAGATTGGGCAAGAATAGTGCAATTTCAGGAAACAATGTCAATAAGATTAAGCATGCTATTATGCTAGCTATAAAAGGGAAAATTCCTTTGAATATGGTACCTAAGGGAACATCTTTGGCCACTCCCTCGATGACGAACACATTTACACCCACAGGGAGCGTAATCTGTCCAAGCTCCATCATTATATGACCATTATCACCCCAAACCAAATCGGATCAAATCCAACTGCAAGAATGGTAGGATAGATCATGGGTAATGATATTAAGATTGCTGGAACGATATTCATAATACAACCGAGAATTCCATAGATGATAAAGATAGCCAACATCACAACATATCTGGATGCGCCGAGATTACTTACGAAATCTGCTAATAAAGTGGGGATCTTAGTTGCTGCCAAGAAGTAATTTAAGATACCGACTCCCGCCAGAATCATAATGATCATACACGTAGTTCGTCCGGCGTCCAGAAGAGCACAACTTAGATTCTGCCAAGACAATCTTCCCTTTAATAGAGTGAAGATTAGTGCACCAAAAGCTCCAATAGCGCCAGCCTCAATGGGGGTGAAAATCCCTATGTAGATGCCTCCGATAACCAAAAGGAATAGCATTAACATTCCCCAAACACCTCTGAACGATAGGATCTTCTCTTTGGTGGTGGTCCTTGGACCTGGTGGAGCTAACTGTGGATTGCGAACAACTTGAAAGAATATGACGAGCATGTGTAAAATGGTTATCAGTATTCCTGGAAAAATGCCAGCTATGAAAAGCTTTCCTATGGATTCTTCGGTTACGAGGGCATAAAAGATAAAACCCGTGCTTGGGGGGAATTAGAATGCCTAAGGTTCCCCCCATAGCTATACTGCCGGTAGCTAATCTATCATCATAATTCACTCTTGTCCAAATTAGTTTTGGAATTTATCTGTTCTGTCACCCTGAACCATGCCCTGAACTTGTTTCATGGGTTGTTTCAGGGTCTCAAATGGCCTTGTTTTGTGAGATGCTGAACCGAGTTCAGCATGACACGGGGAAAAGAAACCTGTTCTTGAAAAACCAGATAAATATCAAAAACTCTAATAAAATCAGCGGCGCTTTTGAAAATACTCGACCAATTTGGACAGCAGTGATCATAATTATACTTTTTCATTTCTGGCAAGGCCACTTTGCCCATAGCAGCTGCTGTAGATAGACTGTCTCCGGAGACAGCAGCAAAACCGGCACATCCGGCAATGCTCCCCATAGCTAATCCCCCTGGTAAGCGCCCTATCCACTTGTAAGCCGCATTGTAGAGGTCGGAAGTCAATCCTCCGGTTCGGGCCAAGGCACCCATAAGGAGAAAGAGCGGAATTATACAGAAGAGAAAATTTGACGCGGCCTGATAAGGAGTTAATCCTAAAATATAGAAGGCAGCATTTATATTAGAGATATTCCACATGCCTAAAAAACCAACTAAAGCCATACTAAATGCTACGGACATTCCAAAAAACATAAGTAGAAGCATGAGCCCAATTCCAATTATTCCTACGGTAGGTGGGCTTGTTTCCCATTTTAGTAAATTTATCCATAAAGGAACCGTTAAGATGATCAAGGCCATCGGCGCAGTTAGAAGGATAGAGTACCGCCGGTAATTATTTTGCATTGAACTAAATGAGTGGAGAATGTCTATACACAGTACGATACACAGCATGGCACTACCAAAAGCTGCCAAATAGATAAAAGGGAAACAGGGATGTATAAGATCCCAACCTTGACATCAGCGCTTTTCTTGGCGTATTCGAAAATCCGCCATGTTATTAAAGCCACTATGCCCAAGGTTAGAAGATAAGTGATACTCCCAACAATTGACTGAATATTATGTGGTAACCGAGAAGTAAGGAAGTCAATATTGATATGGCCTTTCTCGAACTGAGTATAGGCAATCCCCAAGAATACAAGCCCCACGAGTATCAACTCTACTAGCTCGGTGCTCCCTGGTACGGATGTTTTAAAGAAGTAACGAAGGGTAACATCTACCAAAATTAGGAACATTATTAAGAAACACAGTCCTGCCCCGATTCCATTTAACAACTTCGATAGAGGTCTGATCAATCTGTTATCGAACCCGCAGTGGAATTGCGATGCTTCTTTAATCATGATTAGTATTAATATTGTTTGGCAAGTCGAAGGATCTCCTCAAGTATCTTTTTACCAGGTAATCCCTTGGCTTCCAAATCTGATATGAATTTTTCACGCAAAGGCTTAATAGCATCTACGCATTTTGCTATTTCTTCTGGTGAAAGTTCGTAGAATTTTTCACCCTTTTGTGACATCCACTTCGAATCAATCTCGTCACCCTCACGGAGTTTTGTGCCGCATAACTTCGACATGGTCCCCTTGCTAAGTTCATCTATTATTTTCTGGTCTTGTGGCGATAGGCTGTTCCATTTCGACTGGTTCATTACTGCAAAAAATGGACTAACTTGAAGGTTTAAAATCGTGTGATGAGGCGTTACTTCGGTAAGTTTTAGTCCCTTCATAGGAGCAATAGGACACAAGACGCCATCGGCTATTCCTCTTTCTAAAGCAGTGTATGTTTCCAGCCAAGGGATATTTATTGGAATAGCTCCCAGCTTGGTCAATATCTCCAATCCGATTCAGTAGGTTTAACTTGAGCAGATGCCAATGTCACATAAGATGTCATGAAAGGTGGGGCTAAAATGTCAAAAATAGGCAAACAATACCGAATAATATTAAGAACTTTTTCTTTTCCATCATAAATCCTTCCTTTTAGATTTTAAAAAGGTTGTCGATAAGATCCTCCAGTGGATCTACAACGGAAAGTAATAAAACCTTCTAAGCCTCCTTTGCTTTTCTTCGCCAATCAAGAATCAACGGGACAACCACAACGAGCACACAGGCGATCACAAATCCTAATGAAATAGGTCGAGTAATGAAGATAGCGGGATTTCCGCTTGACATACTCAGTGATTCGCGCATCTTTTCTTCGACGAGGGGACAGAGAACGAGACCCAAAATCCAGGGTACGAGAGGCCAATCGAGACGCAGCATGATGTAGCCCATTATGCCCATTGCAATCGCAACGCCCATTTCAAAAATTTGTAAATTCAACGAGTAAATTCCGAGGAGTGATATGACCATTACGCATACAGCAAGCAATGAGCTGGGAAATCTTACGATGGACGCGAAGGGCCTCAAAAAGACAGCAAGGAGGACGAAACAGACAATATTGATTAAAAACAAGCTGAAATAGATTGTATAGATCAATACAGGTTCCTTTGAAAGCAGTAGGGGGCCGGGATAGATCCCGTGCGTCCAAAAAATTCCTAATAGAAGAGCCGAGATTGCATCACCTGGAATTCCTAAGGTGAGCAATGGGATCATGGCACCGGCGGGTACGGCATTGTCTCCAGCCTCACAGGCCAAAACCCCTTCAGGAGTCCCTCGACCGAACTCTTCCGGATTTTTTGAGGCCCTCTTCGCTTCCAGATAAGAGAAAAAAGACGCTGTCACAGAACCCGGGCCTGGAATCAAACCGACTATCGTGCCAATAACTCCTGATTTCAATAGGGTTAGTTTATATTGAAATGCTATTTTAAGTTTGCTGAAATCCAATGTCCGCCGGCTAAGATTGACGAATTCGGTTTGAAGGATCTGTTGTTCGAGAAGAAGGAGAGACTGGCCGATTCCAAAAAAACCGAGACACATCGGAGCGATGTGCAAACCATTTTGCATCTGAACCGTTCCGAAATCAAACCGAGGGACGAGGGTCGCCGGATCAATTCCTACCGTTCCGAACCAGAGACCGAGAGCCATTAACAGAATTCCTCGGGCGAGCTGTTTCCGATGCACCATCAGAGAGACGGTTAAGCCGAAAATGGCAACCATGAAAAACTCAGGAGAACCGAAACTGGCAGCCACCTTGGCCAAGGCCGGAGCCATGAGCATCAACATAAAGACGCTGATAATCCCCCCTGCAAAGGATCCCACAATGGCAGCAGAGAGACCTAATTGAGCCTCGCCTTTTTGAGTCAATGGATATCCATCAAAACAGGCAAACAAATTGGATGGGGTACCTGGTGTCCGGATGAGAACAGAAGGAACAGGTCCTCCAAAATAACCACCGCAGAAAATACCCAGTAGGATGGAGAGGGCAATATCAGGCTTTAGGTAATAAGTAAAGGGTAAGAGGATTACCATTCCAACCATGGGGCCGATTCCCGGAATAATCCCGACAATGATTCCGATGATTGACCCAAAGGTTAGAGCAGCCATGTTTGCAAGGCCAAATGTATTTTGAAGAGCCAGGAAAATAGTCTCTCCCATCGAACTATCCTCCAAAAACCCTAAATATCCAAGGTTTTGGAAAAAAGACATCGAACATATATTTGAAAATGGAGATCATCGCCGCTGTATAGAGGAGAGGTAAAACGAGATTGATCCAGATGCTTCGGTATTTGAGGAAAAAAATGGAAATGCAGAGAAATAAAAATACAGATATTTCTGCACCGATGAGATTAATACCGATGATGAAGAAAAGGATGAGTAAGATAAGAATGACTGGTGGGCGGCGGGGCCAGCCCTCTCCATCTACAAACCACCTTGAACCCGGGGCAGGTTTCAGTAAGCGGTAAAATGAAGGAAGCGAGGAAATGAGCATGATGGACAGAATGATAATGGGAAAGATAACAGGCCCTTTATAAAAGGGATAAGGAGAACCTTTGGTATCGATGTGGAGATGTAGAGTAGCCAACAAAAAAGCGGCAAATCCTCCAAGAGCCGCTGTGAAAAGGTCGTGGGTGCGGCTTTTTGGATCAGGCCCTTTTCCCTCTTGTGCTTCGAACATGATTTGTACCCTCCGAGACTCGAAACAAGGGGAGTATAAGAATACTCCCCTTGATGAGATCCAATCGTGACTATTTCTTGATCAGGTTCAGTTTTGTCATGACATTGGTAAAATGTTCACGTTCATCCGCTATCTGCTTCTTCGCCTCTTCAGCTCTCATCTTAACCGGAATGACCCCTGTATTTTTTATTACCTTTACGACCTCGGGATGTTCCATGGTCTTGAACCAGCTTTCTTCGAATCTTTTACATATTTCAGGAGGAGTCCCCTTCGGCATAAAGATACCAAACCAGACGAAGTGGCCCTTTCCGAATCCCTGTTCAGAAACCGTCTTCACCTCAGGGCAGACTTCATAACGAGTGGGGCTCATGACGGCAAGGATTTTAATCTGGTTGGTCTTTACATAGTCCATAATGTAGATGGTACTAATGGTAAGGACATCCATATCTCCTGAGGTCAGCAGCAGGGCGCTGAGATCACTGAAGGCTGTCTCCTTCCACTGAAATCCTCCTCTTAGAGCAATATCCATTGCAATAAGCGTTGGAACAGCACCCAGTCCCCAATGACCGAGTTTGACTTCATGGGTCTTTGCATACTCAGCAAGTTCTTTAAGGTTGTTGTAGGGGGCATTACCCCTGGCTGCTAATGTAAATGCGGAAGCCCAGGGAAGCCCAAGAGGGATGAAATCCTCTATTTTGTACGGAGTGACCCCTCGAATGGGCTGGGTCAGCATGGGGCCGATTGAGGAAAGGGCCACAGTATGACCATCAGGGTTGCTTTGAGCGACAGAATTGGTTCCGATCACCCCTGCCCCTCCAGGTTTGTTAATGATTTTGACGGGTACTCCCAACTCTTTTGACATGATGGGTCCCATGATATTCCCAATGATCGTCGATGGATCATTGGCCGGCGGCCAGGGGACGACAATGACGATAGGTTCCGTTGGCCACTTTGCCATCACAGGGGCTGGAGTTACATTAAAACCAATGACGATGAATAGCGCAATCCAAACACATGAGAACTTTTTCATAAGAAAACCCTCCTCGTATAATGTATTTGTTAGTTTGTTTGAGTTATCCATAGGGGGGT
>CAYMTD010000063.1:0-9475 GCA_964393245.1 uncultured Syntrophaceae bacterium | reverse complement strand
TCTTGATCTTCCACCCGGGGAGCGTGTCCTGTTCGGTATCGATGGTGAGGTGGATCATCAAAAGATTCCCAAATTTCTTTTTCAGATCATCGATATCAACGGGCTGAAAGACGGCCTTATTGTTTAAATAGGCCTCCCGGGTCAGGGCATTCGATTCGTAATTCTCTTTCGTCCTTTTCAGAATGCGTTCAATCGACTTCTCCTCGCTGCAAACACACTCGGCGATGACAAACGTTCGATGGAACTTCTCTGCATACTCTGCCGCCCGTTGCCTCAGCTCCTGAGTAAAGAAGGTCGCATCCAGGATCAGCCCTGATGGATCGGTCTTTAATGCCGTCTCGGCCCGTCGGAACATCTCTTCATAGACCCTTTTCCTTCTATTCAGATCGGAAGCTACCTTATTGTCGAAAACGTCCTCCCCTTTGAGCACCTCCAACCGGATCATGTCGGACCGCAGGATCCGAAACCCCTTCATCCTGGCGATCTCCTCAGTCACCGGACTTTTCCAGCTTCCCGGCAGACCCACAGAAATCAACACCGAGTCGTTTGGAACCTCAGATTCAATTACTTCTGTAAAAACTCTTTCCATCGGAGCCTCCTCAGTGAATCACCAATCACCAAATCTCAATAACCAAATCATAACCAATTCTCAATCACCAACTGCTTCAAATCCATTTGGGTTATTGATTATTGAAGCTTATTGGGTGTTTGAAATTTGGTTGTTGGAATTTTTCTTATTTTATCAGATCTTTAGTGCTTTTAAAACGACCTCGTGTAAAATCCCATTGGTCACTAAAATGCCGTGGTTTTTCTCCATTCTTATTCCTGAAGAAAAGTCCAAAGGATTTCCCAACGTATCGGTCACCTTGCCACCGGCCTCCTCCGCAATGATTGATCCTGCAGCATGATCCCAGATGTTTTCCTTATAGCCTGGCTCCGAGGGCGAAGGGACTCTCAAATATAAGGTTGCCTCCCCCCTTGCCACAATCCCGTATTTGGCCTGGCTGTCCAACCTCAGAGAGGGCCTGGTCATGTTCAATTTCTGGGCGATGCGTTGATGGAAGAGGTGATCGGCATGGTCAGGCTCAACGCTCTCAGTAAAAAGGGCCTGAGAAGGAACCTCGGTCTTTGAAACAGAAAGAGGTTTTCTGTTTCCCCCCCGAAGATCCATTTGGAATGAGCCCTTTCCCTTCAGGGCCAGAAAAAGACATCCTCTTTTACCTTGGGGTTGATCTTTATCCCAATAGAGGTTCGGGCAAGCCATTACTCCGAATTTCACCACGCGATCTTCTATAAGTGCCAAAGCAATGGCATATTGATCTCCCCTGAGAAAACCTTTTGTTCCGTCAATCGGGTCAAGAGTCCAAAATCTTTCCCGGAGCGTGTGGGAACTGTGATCGATCCAGGAACATACTTTTTCGGGGGAAGCCTCCGGGATGAGATGTTCCACGTAACGGGTAACCTGCTCCAATATCTTTAAACGACTCGGGTTCCTGAGTACCGTGGAATCCTCCTCTGCCACGATGACATCGTTCGGAAATTTCTCTTTAATCAGTTTACAGATGATAGCCTGAGATCCAAAATCCGCAATGGTGACGGGGCTTCGATCTCCCTTCAGAATCGCCTCTCCTCCGGCAAGCTCTCTTCTGACTCTTTGACAGAGCTCAGAGGCCATGATCGTAGCCTTCATCGCCGTTATGACTTCAGGGGAATGTTCATTCATCGTCAAACCCATTACGAATAGAACGAATGAGAGCGAATCACACGAATAAGATTTTGTTCGTATAGTTCGTCACCATTCGGGTCATGCGTTTCTTATCCCAAAACAACAAGAGGAGAGTCACCTCTCCTCTATTAGGTTCATGGTGCCGAAGGGGGGATTTGAACCCCCACGGGGATTACCCACCACCCCCTCAAGATGGCGTGTCTACCAATTCCACCACTTCGGCACAAAGGTCCTGAAACAAGTCGTTTAGTCTCATAGTCGTGTGGTCATGTAGTGTCTTGTTTCTTGGAGCCCGTGACTGCCGCACTACCAGACTATTAGACTACCTTTTTGGTTCTGGCGTCGGTACTTGCGGCTGAGCTGGAACACCCGATGATTCCACAGGAGCTGACTGAGCCGGTCTTTCCCTCATTAACGAAGAAGCCTGCCTTGAAGAGGCGAAGGCCAAAAGAAGCGAAGTAATCATGAAGATGACCGCAGCAACGGTCGTCAACTTCGAAAGGAAGCCCATGGCCCCGGCACTCCCAAAGATCGTCTGGCTTGCCCCTCCGAACGCCGCCCCTAATTCGGCGCCCTTTCCAGCCTGGAGAAGGACGATCAAAACAAGAGCAAAGCAAACCAAAATATGTAAAATCGTGATGATGGTCAACATGAACTAAAATCCCCTTTCAACTCCTGAATTTCGTAAACCAAATCCCTTGCCTACCGGCAGGCCAACTCCAAATCAATTCCAATTTGCCATTTTCCAAAACCTTGTTCGGGTCATTGGAATCTTGGTTATTATTTGGTTATTGGTGCTTGAGATTTGGTTATTTTATTATATATCACATTTCTCTAAATCTGACAATCTTGGAGAACGTTTCGGACTTCAGGCTTGCCCCTCCAACCAGTGCGCCATCAATGTTTTCTTGCCCCATCAGACCCTTAATATTTTCCGGGGTCACGCTCCCACCATATTGAATCCGAACCTCTTCTGCGATCTCTTTTGAGTAGAGCTCTGCCAATTTTTTACGAATAAATCGATGGACTTCTTCGGCCTGTTCGGGAGTGGCCGTCTTTCCCGTTCCAATAGCCCAGACCGGTTCATACGCAATGACCATGCTTTTCATTTCATCTTTACCGATTCCCTCGAGTCCTCCCGTCACCTGTCTCTCGATCACGGCAAAGGTCTTCCCCTCTTCTCTCTCTTTTAGGGTCTCCCCGATACAGAAGATCGTCTTAAGTCCCTGGATGAGAGTGGCTCTTAATCTTCGGTTCACGGTCTCGTCTGTCTCTTCAAAAAACTGACGCCTTTCGGAGTGGCCAAGGATCACATATTGGCACCCCACCTCTTTGAGCATAGGAGGAGCAATTTCTCCAGTAAACGCCCCCTTTTCTTCCCAGAAAGCGTTCTGGGCTGCAAGCTGGATGGGAGAACCTTCAAGCTCCTTTCGGACAGCAAAGAGGGCAGTAAACGGAGGCGCCACAGCCACTTCCACCCCTTCGACTTTAGATAAGGAAGCCTTCAACTGTTTGACAAGGTCGATGGCCTCTGCAACAGTCTTATTCATCTTCCAATTACCGGCGATAAATGGCAGCCTTATCATCAATTACCCCTCCTCAGGGCTTCAATACCTGGCAGTCTCTTCCCTTCGAGAAACTCAAGGGACGCTCCACCACCCGTCGAGATGTGACCAATCTTCTCAGCCACCCCTGCCTTCTTCACGGCTGCTACAGAATCTCCTCCTCCAACAATGCTGAAGGCTGAAGATCCAGCAACGGCCTTGGCGATGGCGAATGTTCCCTGGCTGAAAGGCTCCATCTCGAAGACCCCCATGGGACCATTCCAGACGATCGTCTTCGCCGATTTTATCTCTTCCGAAAATATCTTCACGGTCTCCGGACCAATATCGAGGCAAATCCAATCGGACGGGATCTTCTCATTCTTCACGATCTCTCTTTTTGCCTGAACATCCATCCGCTCTGCGGCAATGTGGTCCGATGGGAGGAGAAACCTCACCATGCCTTCAGCCCTTTCTATTAACCTGGTTGAAAACCCGACCTGGTCTTCCTCTATCAAAGACTTACCTACCCCGAATCCCTTCGCCCTGAGGAAGGTGTAAGCCATTCCCCCGCCCACCAGAAGAGTTGTCACTTTTCCGAGAAGATTTTCAATAACCCCAATCTTGTCCGATACCTTTGCTCCACCGAGGATGGCCACATAGGGCTTTTGCGGGTTGATCAATGCTTTTTCCAGACACTCAACTTCCTTCATCATCAGAAACCCTGCGGCCAGAGTCTTCACATATCGAGTCATTCCTTCTGTAGAGGCATGGGCTCGGTGAGCAGCACCAAAAGCATCATTTATATAAACATCGCAAAGGGAAGCTAAGGCCTTAGAAAAACTTTCCTCATTCTTCTCTTCCTCTGGATGGAACCTCAGGTTCTCAAGGAGGAGGACGTCCCCTGCTTTCATCCCTCCGATCTGGTTCTGAACATCTTCTCCTATGCAATCCTTCGCCAGGGGTACCTTTTTTCCCAAAAGCTTGGATAGCTTCTCGGCTACAGGAGCCAGGCTGTACTTAGGATCCCTCTTCCCTTTGGGTCTTCCAAGATGGGACGCTAGGATAAGTTTTCCACCTTTTTCTATGATCAACCGAAGCGTTGGAAGGGATTCGACGATCCGGGTGTCATCTGTGACCTCATTCTTTTCGTTCAAGGGAACATTAAAATCGACGCGGAGGAATACCCTCTTTCCGTTCAATCCGATTTGACTTACTGTTTGAATAGCCATGCGTCGCTCCTGTACTTAAATCCTCTTTCGTCTCAAAAGCCATTCGTTCCAATAACGTGCCAACTGCAAGTCGACTTGAGTCGTCATACCTGCGGATGCAGGAATCCACGATAGAATCTGAATTAATAACCCTTTCATAACCGCTTTTGCGGGTATGACAGAGCGGTTGCTGATGATGATTTTATATCCTTTTTATCCCATGGCGTCAATACGGTTATTCTCCCGGTGAAACGCCGATTACAGGGGTATTCACAAAATAAAGAAGGCCTGGTATATTACTGGTAGACGGGCCAGGAGAATGAAAAGGGAAATCTCTGAGAATCAACGCAGGAACCAATTGGAGATGGTCAGAAAACTTCTTCTGGCTTGGGTTGCTTTTCAGGACATTTTTAAGAAATACAAACAGGGAGACCTCCGCTTCTCAGATATTGGAAATTGGGTCGACGATAGTGGGCAGAGCCTTCTCTACAACCTGAAAGAACAGAGCCATTCTCTTTTCCGGGTCGGAACAAAAGATTCGGTTTACAGGAATGAGTGGCTCCTTGATCTCGCCATTGGGTCCATTTTCCATGAGGCCATGAAGCTGCGAGAAAATATTTACCAAATGGAGGTCTACCGTCCCAGATATCTCCAGTTCAAATCGAAGATGGGTAAAGCTGCCTATGAGTATGAAAAGGACTACCTTCAACAATTTGAGCGAATCATCTCCCGGGCCGAACAGGGTGTCCAGGAAGGTATGGAAGAGACGCGATCTTTGTTCAAGGACGCAACGGAACAACTGATCGTTCTCTTTCAAAACAACTCGAAGAATCCCTACCTCGTCCGCTTTCTCTTGGAACATCAGCCCCTACTTCAAAAGGTGTACGGTGCTCGGAGGGTGAAAGAAATTTTTAACCTCATGTTTAAGAAGGGATTGCTGGAGGCCTTCTCCCTGGCTGGAAAAAGCTATCTGAAAAGCGGACATTATGATCTTTCCTCCCTTTATTTTTCAAAAGCATCGAGGATGGACCCTTCCAACTACGAACTTCAATTTCTTGAGAACTTTAGCCTTGGAATGAAGGCTTACTACCGGAATGCGTATTCAAAGGCCTTGTCCCATTTTGCAAAAATGGTTCATCTCAGATTGAACAAGAGATTAAAGAAAGATTATTTAAAAAGGGCTGAGGAGGTTTGCCATCGGATGTTCTCGGAACTAAAGGAGGAAGGAGAGCCAAAAACAACTGTTAGGTGCCGATTTCTTGCTGACCAGATCAAAAAAATGTTAAAATAATAACCGAACATCCGGAATGACAGCGAATACCACGAATTTCATCCACCGGGTCTAGAACGATTCGTGTCATTCGAGTAATTCGTTGAGTTTCCTATTTGGGAAAGGAGTACCTGAGATGCCCATCTACGAATATCACTGCAGTCAATGCGAGCATGAATTTGAAAAGCTCGTCTTTAATTCTTCTGAAAAGATCGTGTGCCCCAAATGTAAAAGCAAAAAGGTCAACCGGATGATGTCCGCTTTTGCCTTTTCGAGCGGTGAGAAGTTCAAAAGCACAGCATCCTCATCCTGTGGGAGCTGTTCCGCGACCAGTTGCTCTACCTGTGGCTCCAAATAACCCCCCTTGTCCCCTCCCTTACTGGGGGGAGGAGGTTAAAGGTTCGTCAGATGCCTTCTCATCTCCATTTCCTCCCTTAGCCGATCGTCCTCTCTCAGCTCTTGTAACGCCTCATCGATCATCCGGATCATTCTGTGCTTGTCTTCGGGGAGTTTGCCGTGGAGGGGAAGGAGATTGGAAATGTGGTCACTTAAGAATTGAGACGTCGCTTGGAGTCCCTCCAGGAGAAGTTTTGTCTCCTTCAGGATCGTTTCCGGTGAGGGCGGTCGGAAACGGCCTCGTTGCATCGCCTCATACAAAGGGGAATTCGGTTGGGGGATGAACGTCCGAACACGAATAAAGTGAGGATCAACCTGATTCAGTACCTCCGCCGTTCCTCTCGCGTGGCCCTCCCATTTCTCCTCGCCACCAATTCCCAGCAGCACATATAAAGAATATTCAAATCTTGCTTTCTTCGATTTTCTCCCCGCTTCGACCATCTCCTCAGGAGTAGCTCCTTTGTCAATCTCCTTAAGGAGTTCGCGATCTCCCGTCTCAAGACCCACATGGAGTCGGGTTAACCCTGCTTGACGGATTTTTTCTAAATCCTCGATCGGCTTTTTGGACAGTGTCTTCGCCCGCGCATAACTCGTTACCCTTTCGAGATTCGGGAACGAGCCATAGAGGGAATTCAAAACCTGAATGAGCATATCGGTCTTTACTGTTAGGCTATTGGAGTCACCGATGAAGACGGTTCCGACCCTGTCTCCATAGAGTTCTTTTGCTATTTCGATATCTCCCAGAATCTCTTCGAGATCTCTGATCTCAAACTTCGTCCCTTTATACATAGAGCAGAAGGTACACCGGTTCCAGGGGCATCCCCGGGTCACCCTCAAAAGGAGGCTGTTGGCCTCACTGGGTGGTCTGAAGGGTGGAAAATCGTAATTCCTTCTTCTCAACCCAAACCTTCCAAGCGTCATAATCACCTCAATGATAAGCGCCTAAAGTAAGCTAAAGTGCTTGAAGTCTAGGTCGAAGCACCTCAAAATGATCTCCCCAGCTATACAGAAAGATACTTCAACCAAACTTTCCTTTTGTGTAAATTGCTATACTGCTGCTAAAAATGCGACCGCATTTTTAGCAACAATTTATTCAACTGGGGTACCCAGTAAATAATAGCTCGCTCACTGGGGCTACAACTCTCTTCAAAGCTCTTAATTCATTGAGTTACCCCGTTTAGCATGCCTAATTCCATCCTAACTTTAGGCATTCTTCTAATAACACATCGATACTTCAACCCCTTTTTTCTCAAAACGTTCCTTCAGCTCTAAACCAACGTAGTGAAAGTAGTCTTCTTCCAGATATGGGTCCAGTTTCATCTTGCGATAAAGGGACTTCACTTTATTCGAATAATTCATTTTATCAATTAGCACCTCGTCGACCAAACCGTCCAACATGGTTACCAGGGACTCGGGATCCAGGGGAAGCATGGGGCCGATAAAGGCATAGGTTTCGACATTTTCTTCGCGTAGTTTCTTCAGAGTCTCAACTCTGGAACAGATGGGTGGGGAATGAGGTTCAAAAATCTTCTTCATCGCCTCGTCATGCGTCGTGATGGACAACCCCACTTCGATATTTTTAAACTCTTTAAACAGATCGATGTCTCTTAAACAAAGAAACGAACGAGTTAATATGCTGACTGAAAATTGATGCTCCAGAAGAGCCTCCAGACATTTTCTGGTAAGCTGGTAGGTCTCTTCAAGGGGTTGGTAGGGATCTGTCACTGTGCTGAGAGAAACAACTCCTCGCTTTGCCCTCTTCAACTGCTTTCTCAGGAGTTGAGGAGCATTCACTTTGACATCAACAAACTCTCCCCATGGTTCCAGATGGCCGGTGAACCGCTTCATAAAACTTGCATAACAGTATCGGCAACCATGGCCACAACCCACATAGGGATTGATGCAGTAGTCAAAACTTGAGATAGCCGTTTTGGTCAGGATCGTTTTGCACAAGATTTCTCTCATCTTCATAACAAATATTATAACGGAGTGGTGAGTAAATCGAAAGGTCTCCTCCCCCTTTTCCCTGCCGGCCGGAGAGGAGAAAGGCTGGAAAGGGAAAATGAAACATCCCGCCAATCCTTAAAGCGTTCATAATCGACTAAGCAGACTGTTCACAAAATCTCCCCTTCCCCTCTTTGCCAGAGAGGGATAAACTGCTGCTAAAAATGCGATCGCATTTTTAGCAGCAGTTCTAAAAAAGGATTATTCGAAAAAAAAGAAAGACAGCTAAAAGGTAAATCGTGGCGGAGGGTTAGACAAAGAGGTAATTAACCAGGCGGTTGAGCATCTTTGCGCCCTTGACCTCGGTTTCAAAGAGGGGAACAATGGCTCTGACCCGATCACCGAAGATCTTCCAGATTTCCTCCATATGTTCATCTTGCATCTGGATCCGGTTGAGGACAAACTCCGGAGCATCTTTTCCCACCTGACCCTTTTGAATCACTCCATTGACGATCACGCCACCTACCGGAATCCCAAATTCATGGAACCAGTTGATAAACCGTGTGATCACCGCAATGGGGAGGGCTTCAGGGAGTGTCACAAAAAAGAAGGCCGTGAGGTTTTCGTTCGTCAAGAGATCCTTCGCATGAGCCATTCTACCCTTGAAGCTGAGCAAATACTCCAGGAGCGGGTCCTTCTCCTCTTTCTTCGAGAAGGAGAGCATTTCTCTCAAGGACTTGGCCTCCTCCCTGCTCTTGAGCATCTTCTCCACCCAGAGGGAGTAGACCTTCGACATTCCAAGAAGGCGCCTGGCATTAGCCGTGGGGGCGGTGTCGAAGACATAGAAATCGTATTCATCTTTAAACATCAGATCCATCATATTTTCAAACATAGCAGATTCTTCGAAGGCTGGGTTCATCGTGGCCGATTCGATAAAATCCTCTGCTTTTGTCGTAATGTCTGCAAATTTTAAAAACCAGTTGATCTTCTCGCGGATTTCTCGCTTCGAGCGCTCAATCGTGTCCTTTGTGTCGATTTCAAAGGCGTAGCATTTCTCCTCGTCACAGACAACAGCCGCTTTTCCGAATACGTCTTTCTCCAACAGGTTGGAAAGGCTATGAACGGGGTTCGTGGAGGCAAGAAGGGTCTTCTTCCCCTGCTTGGCAGACCAGAGTGCTGCCGCACCCGCCATAACGGTCTTCCCTACCCCACCTTTCCCGCCAAAAAAGATATATTTCAATTTGGGGCGATCCTTTATGAATTTGATCATGTTGATTGAAATTTGGTTCACGGTCTATCTCCTCTCCTCTCCCCCAAGGGGAGAGGGTGGGCTGAGGGGCTAAAAATTCCCGAACATGGCTTTCGCCATCTTCTCGATCATTGGCAA
>CAYMTD010000062.1:0-9506 GCA_964393245.1 uncultured Syntrophaceae bacterium | reverse complement strand
TGGACTTCCTTTTCTGAAAAAAATGCTTCAGATTTCTGATCGAGCTTTCCGAAGGGGTAAAGCTCGCGGGAGACTGGAAAACGATCTTCTCGACACCCAGAGCCCTGGCGAATTCAGCCGTCCTCTGCCACCCCTCCTCCACTTCTTCCGTCTCTTTGAAAAAACCGTAATTCTTTTTCTTCTTTTCCGGGATCTTCATGCGCAATCGTCTATAGGTAGGGCTGGAAGGTTCATGGGTGATGAGTTGCCACGCTTTCATCGTAAATTCGAAATCTGGAGGGGCTTCCTCCTTCCATCTTTTTCCTGTCTCGAGACGCGGCAGTTGATAAAAGGTCTGCTGCACCTCGACGACGGAAAATATCTGGTAGTAAGTCTCCCGTTTCACCGGAAACCCGCAGCAACCTACGTTGATCATAATAGAACCCAGGTTGAGGTTTACGTTCGCTTCGCTCACAGGTTGAGGTTGAGGTTCAAGTTTGGCACTTCTCAACCTTAACCTCAGCTTAACTTAAAAGAGTTTCAGTTGTTCTTCCGATCCTTCTCCTTCTTTTCTTTCGGGGAAGAGATTGATCTTCCCGTACACACCATCATGGCCTGGAAGGATGAAAACCTTTCCTTGCCTCATGCGCAGGATCCCTTCCAGAATCATCTCCGGGACATAAGTCCTTAACTCATCTGGAGTCGCCTCAAGAAGGATGTGAAATTCAGAACCCCCTTTTTCCACCAAACGCTCATACTCAGATTCGACGGACTTCGTCCCCATTCCAAAACCCATGGCCTCGGCAATGATCTCCTCCAATGGAATGAGATGAATCGAAGGAATGGCATTCTTTGGAATGAATCCCTCTGGGCGATCGGAAAGTTCATCCACGCGATGCATGACGCCAACGGTGAGCTTCTTATGACAATGGGGGCAGAGGTATTGATTGGCCTTAGTTTGGGAGGGAGTAAAGACCACCCCGCACTGGCGATGGCCGTCGTAATGATATTTCCCTTCTTCCGGAAAGAATTCAATCGTAAATAGAATCTTTCTCTGGTCTTTCTTTTGAATCGCTTGAGTGATCTCCCAATAACTCCTTTCACAATCAAAGACATTGGCCTCCCGCCCCAGACGGTTGGGCGAATGGGCGTCAGAATTTGAAATGAGGGTCAGGTGATCGAGCGCGGAGAGCCTCCAGTTCATCTCCGGATCAGAAGAGAGCCCTGTCTCAATGGCATGAATATGAGGGGTCATTTCCTCGAAACATTCTTCTATCGAATCGAACCCCGAGTTAGCCCCGAAGATCGAAAACCAGGGCGTCCACGCATGAGCGGGAATGATCAGGCAATCCGGTGATATATCGAGAATCATCTTCGCCAATTCTTTCGCCGTAAAACTGAAAATCGGTCGTCCATCAGACGAGAGTTTCCCAAGGTTTCCCAGTTTGGAACAAATAGCCTCTACCACTTCGAAGCTTGGGGCGAAAATGAGCGTGTGGATTCTTCGTCCCTTTCCCCCCTGGGTGTACATATTGCTCACCTCGGATGTCAAAATATATTGAACCTCCTGATTTCCCTTCTTCAACTTAAGGAGGCCATTCCCCAGAGGTTGTAACTTCGCTCTTAACTCCGCAAAATAGGTCGGATGAGTGAAATCCCCTGTCCCGAGGACGCCAATTCCCTTTTTCTTAGCCCACCCGGCAAGAGTCTCCACCTCCATATCCTTGCTGGTGGCCCGACTGTATTTGGAATGAATATGAAAATCAGCGATGAACCTCATAGCTTGCAAATCCCGAGTTCCAAATTCCAAATCCCAAATAAATTCCAAGCTCCAATGACCAATAACCGAAACAGTTTTGTTTGAAAATTTTGAATTTTGCTCATTGGGATTTGTTTGGAGTTTGGTGTTTGGGATTTGGTGCTTACCATTTCAGTACACCCTCTGCTCGACGCCCTCTGCAAAATTCTTCAATTGTCGAATGGCTTCCATCTTCTCGCAATCAAGGTGGCGCTTTTCCATAATGAAGCGGAAGATGAGCAATCCCTGTTCTCATGTTCTTGTCTTACCTTTTTAAAGCAGATGCATATTCCCAATCCTCACCCTTCTGAGACCCTCTCCCTCGGCTACCTCCTTGCAGCGAAGGGCAAAGCTTCTCGAAGTCGTCGGAAGATCATTAAAAAAGAACTGGGGGTAAAAGGCCAACAGAACATATGGGATCTCCGGATTCAGAGAGGCAATCCATTTCGAAATATTTCGAACCTCCTCCTCGTCGATATAGCCAGGGACAAGCAGAGTGCTGGCAATGAGCAGCGGTGGTTCAGGCCTTACGGAAAGTCCCATTGCAACAAATTCAAAATTCTCTTTCGTTCTTTCGTTCGAGACGCCGCAGAGAGCCATATGGAGGGATTCGCTCCAAGCCTTGATATCGAATTTTATGCATCCCCCTGAGTTCAAAGAGAGGGAGACCATCTCTTCGAGGAAGCTGGAACTCATCGAACCGTTGGTTTCCCAGCAGATTCTGAGAATCCTTCCGTTTGCTCTTGCGACCGCCTTCTTCGAAACCTCGATCGCGTGGGGAAGTTGCGGAGTAGGATCCCCACCGAAATAGCAGATGCAGCTGGTCTGGGCATCCACCGCACAGGCCAGTTCCTCCGGGCTTACTCTCTTTGTGTCCCAAACCCGTTCCCGGTGCGTCCAGTTCTGACAGAATAGGCAGTCAAAAGAGCACCCGTGATAGAAGACGGCAAGGTTTTTATAGCCAAATTCGGGACCAGAACGGTATGCGTAATTGGGATATCCCGCCCCTGTTCCACCAGAGCAGACCCAATCAGCCACACAATTGGTCGGAAGTCCATCGTAATACCAACTGACATTGCCCTCTCCGACAGAAACGCCCCGAAGCATTCCTTCTTCGTGGGTTCTCAGTCCACAATAACCCCACCCGCCCTCAGGGATTTGACAGCGATTGACACAAACTTGACACACAAGGCCATGACCCTCACGGGGAGGATGGTCTACCAGATGGAAACAGCTTCGAGCCCGATGATGGGCCTCTTCAACAAAAGGCTTGATTTTCGCCCCACCCAAGCGAAGGCAATCCACGCAGATTGGAAGGATTTGCGATAACACCTTCTCTGCTTTCCTACAGGCCCGGCACTTCTTCTCCTCCTGCGGCTTTGCCTTCCTTAAAATCAAGCCTCTACTCCAAGAGAAAGATCCAATATCCCCGCCAGCGACAGTCTAAAATGAAACCTTTGGATCCTCATTCAAGAATGAGCGTGAGTGTATTCCCCTTTCGGGGGGTTCACTCTGTCACCTTGTAGACGACGTCGTGCTCTCGTACCCGGTCCTTCACTTTGATTCCGACATCGGCACCCGGGCCTGCTTCCTGAACATTTTTATTCTCAATCTGCATCGAATCAACCGTCTGGGAAACATCCGTCGTGTGCCCCACGATATGAATGGTATCTCCCACTTTCAAGGACCCTTCGGAGAGCCGGATGGCCGCCACACTGATCTTTCCAAAGAATTTAATCACTTCGCCTATTTTCTTCTCTTCCATCTTTTTCCTCCTTTACGGTTGAATTTTCAACGCTCTGATTCCTTCCAGGACATCCATAGCCCCGATCCCCCTCAGGCATTCCACATTCTTGCACTGAACGAATTTTTCCTGAGAACAAGGCGAGCAATTTATTTCCTTGCGGACAACAAAAACCTTCTCACCCCTCGGAGACCACGTCTTGTGATCGGATGAACCAAAGATGGCAATCGTGGGGATCCCCAGCGCAGCCGCCATATGGGTGATCCCCGAATCGTTCCCGATGAAGAGGTGAGATCCTTCCATGACAGAAGCGAGCTCAATAAGAGTGAGGCCTTTCACCAAGAGCGGAGCCGTCGACCCAGATTCCCAACCCACCTCTCCAAAGGCCTTCTGCACCTCTGGCCCCTCGGCCGGGCCAAGAACGACAACAATCCGGGAACCGGAATGTCTTTGAAAATAACGAATCAGTTCCAGGAACCGATCCAGTGGCCATATTTTTTTCTTGCTCCCACTCCCGGGGTGGATCACAATGGCTTTAGACTTCTCTGCTTCGGTAAGGCCCTTTACCCGACAGAAGCTTTTTCCCCAATCCTTATCCTTCTGGCTCAAGAAAAGCCTTGGGGTCTTTCGCAACGTTGAAAACCCGTATCGCACCAGTTCTCTGAGCAGATGGTCTGTCGTATGAATCCGTTCAGTCCATTGAGGGAAAGGATTGATATGAAGGATGAGACCCTGGGAGACCTGCTTTAGATTACTAATCAGCGTCCCCTCTCCATCCTTTCCGAAGACCACCAGAAGGTCAAAGCCGCTGAAGAATTGGGAAAGGGGCCTGTCCAGAGGACTCCCTCGAATGAAGAAAGAGGCCATGCCTCTCTGATCGATCGATAGAATCTCATCGGCATAGAATCTTTGATTGACTAATTCGAGGATTCTTGGAAACCCCATGATCACCATCCTCGATGTTGGGAATGCCTCTCGAAGCGTCTCAAGCGTGGGCAGGGCCAGGATGAAATCCCCCAGGGCGCCCTGGTGAATCACAAGAATGGAGCGAATCTCGTCGGTCTTTGCAGATTCAGAAGGATGGGCGTTCTTCATTATGGGTTCCTTTCTGAGATGCCGGTTTTAGGGCTCCATCTTTCCAGCCGAGAGGATGGAAGGAGGCCTTTGTAGAAAGGGAGCCTCTCCCTCAAGCCATGCCATGACTCCATCCCTCCGTTTCATAAAAGCCTCCTGTTCTTCCTTTCTTATGGGGAGGCCCGACGGGAAACTTTCTTTCAAGGGGTTTCTAAACCGACCGTCTTTAGCAAGACGATAATCCAGATGTGGGCCTGTCGAAAGCCCTGTGGACCCCACATATCCAATAACCTGCTTCTGCTTCACCCGAGCTCCCAACCGAATCCCCGAGCCGTAGCGCGAGAGGTGGCCGTAACAGGTCAGGCATTTGTTCTTCTTTTTCCTTTGCCCTCCTCTGATCAGCAAACGAAGCCTTTCCCCTTTTCCAATCTCAGGCATCATCTTCTTTTCTATTTATCGTCCATTGTACATTGTTCATCGTTCATTGCCGAATTCCTACCCCACTTCCCTTAGAAAAGCCGCCGCATCTTCAGGGGGGGTCGGGTTCACAAAGAAGCCAGTCCCCCACTCAAACCCCTCTCTCAAACCGATCCGTAACCGGGTCTCAATATGCCAATGGTATTCGGAGCGGTGAAAGCGGCTCTGAACCGGGGACGTATGAAAGGTCAGACTGTAAGGCGGGTCGGAGAGCAATTTATGGAAGCGTAGGAAAAGGGACTGGAGTGCTACCGATAGGTCCTCAATTTCCTCCTCATGGATCAGGTGGAAATCAGGAGCGTGATTCTTGGGGACAATCCACGTCTCGAAGGGATAGCGCGATGCAAAGGGGGAGAAAACCAGGAAATGGACGGTCTCCAGGATCACTCTTCTTTTTGCCAAAATTTCTTCCTTGATGATATCGCAGAAGATACAACGCTCCTTACGTTGATAGTAATCGAGCACCCCCTCGATCTCCTCATCGATCCTTTTGGGAATCACCGGCATCGCGATGATGTGAGAGTGTGGGTGACGATTGAATATCCCGGGATAATTTTTCAAAATGAGAAACTGCTGAAACCGTCGATCCCTTTCCAGGTCTTTCAGCCTTTCCCGATAGGCCCGGAGGATCTTTTCGATCTGCTGAAGATCCATGGAAGCAAAATTTTGCCTGTGCTCTGGTGCTTCCACGACAATTTCATGGGCACCGATGGCCTCCATGATATCGTACATTCCCTCCGGCCTTCGATCAAATTCTCCCTCAATGTGGAAGAAAGGAAATTTATTGGGCACCACACGAACCGCCCACCTGCCTCCTTCCCCGCTCAACATGAGTGTCTCCTTGGGTGTCATCTCTTCATGACCCGGACAGAAAGGGCAGGCGCCTTCCTCCTTCTGAGGCTGATAGGGAGGCCTAAACGCAAGGTAGTCGGACGGTCCTTTGGGATTATCGGTCGTCACGACGACCCACATCCGGGTGATCGGTTCTCTTCTTAAGTCCGCCATAAGTGCTGTTCAGGAAAGAAGGGATTGGTAGACGAACTGTCTTCCCCGATGGGAATCCTCTTTCTTTCTCGAGAATCCCTCTCCTCTCACCACAAGTCGTTTCTTATACAGGTTGAGCAGCCGCGTGCCGCTCGTGTTCATGCCAATGCCTTCCGCTTCGGAAAGCTGACGCAGGGTCAGATGTCTTCTCTGCATGACCGCATGTAAGGTCTGAGAGAGATAATTATTCAGGGAACCAACGATCCTCCATCCCTCCGGCCCTGTCACCAGGGCTGCCAATCGTTTCCGCTCCAGGGCGACATTGACATTTTCCAGCTGAGAGGCATTCAGGCCCTTGAGGATAAGATACCTCTCTCCGTACTCCCCACTCCACAACCTCGAAATCATCTTCGCCACCACCTCATCCGCCCATGAAAAATCGATGGGACCGACTCCGGAGAAATCCAATAAAACAAGGGGAGTTCCTCCCTCCCCTTTTAAAATCCTTTCCAGAAAGCGACGGACCTTTGCACCCCGTGCTCGTCCAGTCATCTCCTTCGCCCCATCTCTTAGCATGCGCTCGGATAATTTCTTTAAAGAAAGCACTCTCCGGGTCATTTCTTTTTCTTCAATTGATTCAATTGAAATAATCTAAAGCATAAAAAAAACCTCTTGTCAAGAGGTTTCCTGCCCCCTCCTCTTTTAATGGACAAAGCGATCTGGATCTTTCCGAACGCGGAAGGGACCTTCCCACGGATGCTTGGCCTCCTCCACAAAGCGATCCCGGCAACTTTTGCACAGAAGGAGGGTGAACTCTTCGTAGACGTTCTTTTCCAGTTCCTCGGGGTCTGCCTGCTCAATTTGGTTTAGGAGGTTTCTCAGTTGGACATCGACTCCTTCTTCAGGCTCGGAGAGGATGCCATCGAACCCCGCGAACACTTTGATTTGGATCACATAGGTCGACTCTGCGGATTGGAGTTTCTTCCCACACCTCATACAATGTCGCTCTGCCATGGTTGAGCCACCTTGATCTTTTTTCTAACAGAATACCTTCACACCTGACAGGTCCGGATCCACTTTTCCATCTCTTCGAATGCTCGTTCTGCCAAAAGCCTCCGCTTCTCTCGCCCTCTTGCCCTCCCTCCAAGAGGAGGAAACAAGCCAAAATTGATATTCATCGGTTGGAACGGGGAAGCCTGGGGACGCGTAATATAGCGGACCAACGCCCCAATGGCGGTCGTAGGAGGAGGGGCTACCGGACCGTTGCCCCTCACTACGCGGAGGGCGTTGATTCCTGCCAAAAGACCCATCGCTGTCGATTCCATATACCCCTCCACCCCTGTCATCTGACCGGCAAAAAAGAGCTGCGGATGACCGTTCAACTGAAGCGATTCCTTCAGCAATCTCGGGGAATCGATAAAGGTATTTCGATGAATTGAACCGAGCCTCACGAATTCAGCTTTCTCGAGCCCCGGGATCATGCGAAAGACCCTGTTCTGCTCGTCGTGTTTCAGCCGTGTCTGAAACCCTACGATATTGTAGAGCGTTTCAAACTGATCCTCCTGTCTCAGTTGAACCACAGCAAACGGCCTCTTGCCTGTCCTTGGATCGATGAGGCCAACCGGTTTGAGCGGCCCGAAGGCAAGGGTATTTTTCCCACGAGCGGCCAGCTCCTCAATGGGGAGACATCCTTCAAAAAAATACTTTTGCTCGAAATCACGGAAGGAAACCCTTTCCGCCCGATTTAAGGCATCCACAAACCGATCGTACGTCTCTTCATCCATCGGGAGATTGATATAGTCCTTCCCACCTTTCTGGTAACGGGAGGCCTCGAAGGCTTTTCCAAAATCGACCGAGTCAGATGTAACGATCGGGGAAATGGCATCGTAAAAAAAGAGATGACGATCTCCCGTGAGCCGCCGGATCTCCCGGCTGAGCGATTCGGACGTCAGAGGGCCTGTGGCGAGAATGGTCATTTCCTCTTGCGAAAGGGTCGTCACCTCTTTCCTGACAATTTCGATATTCTGCAGTTCCTCAAGGGTCTGGGTAACTCGTTGTGAGAAGGCTTCCCGGTCCACCGCCAGTGAGTCTCCCGCCGGAACCCTCGTCTCTCTTGCCATTTTCAGGATCAGGGAGTCCAACAGGTTTATCTCTTCTTTCAGAACTCCTGGGCCGTTCAAGAGGGATTCCGATTTGAAAGAATTGCTGCAAACGATTTCGGCAAGATGGGGGGAATGGTGAGCAGGAGAAAACCTATGAGGCTTCATTTCGAAAAGGACGACTTTTCCGCCCCTCTTGGCAATCTGCCAGGCTGCTTCACATCCTGCCAGCCCCCCGCCAATGACCACAATGGGTTCCACAAGAATCTATTTTACGCCTTCCGACCCTGATTTGCAAAAAATCTCTCCACGGAAATTGGCCCCTGAATCTTCGTCAGACGCAACCATCTCCAGTTTGCCCGAATCCCTTCACCTTCAAGGAACTTTTGTATTTTGCTGACATTGCCTATTCCTATGTGCCCTGCCTGTTTTTATTGGCAACTCCAAGAGAGTTAAGAGAATAATGACTTAGGTCGCTTTTTGAATTTTTGAAAGCAACCGCCTTTTTTTGTGGGCAGTGGAATCCATTGATTTGGCTTCGCTGCGACAATATTCAGAAACAAAATTTTGCTTAAGAATCAGTCCCTCATCTCCGGCTCTATTGCGATGCGTTGGATTGGTATTCAATTTGCTTATGATCACTGCTACTGCTGTCCAAATTGGTCGAGTATTTTCAAAAGCGCCGCTGATTTTATTAGAGTTTTTGATATTTATCTGGTTTTTCAAGAACAGGTTTCTTTTCCCCGTGTCATGCTGAACTCGGTTCAGCATCTCACAAAACAAGGCCATTTGAGACCCTGAAACAACCCATGAAACAAGTTCAGGGCATGGTTCAGGGTGACAACAGATGAGGGTAAATTCCAAAACTAATTTGGACAAGAGTGACGGAATATCATCGAAGATGAATTGGCTAAGTTACTTATCAAGAGGACTCCGCACACCAAGAATATTCTTTGTCGTCACGTGGGTGTAGATCATGGTGGTCTGAAGATTCTTATGGCCTAACAATTCCTGGACCGTCCTGATGTCGTATCCGTTCTCCAGAAGGTGGGTGGCAAAACTGTGCCTCAAGGTGTGGACCGAGGCAGGTTTAGCAATCCCTGCCTTTCCCACGGCAACCTTAAATGCCGTCTGCAGAGATCCCGGATGCATGTGGTGTCTCCTCACAGCAAGGCTCCGCGGGTCCACAGAAAGGGATTTCGATGGAAAAAGCCAGAACCAGCCCCACTCTTTCCCAGCATTGGGATATTTCTTCTCCAGGGCTCCGGGAAGCCAGACCCCTGCTATTCCATCCCCCCTGTCCTGGTCATAGATCGATCTTATCTCTGCGAGGTGCTTAATGAGGTCATCC